>NZ_QWKI01000177.1 GCF_009911645.1 Pseudoflavonifractor sp. 60 | reverse complement strand
ATTGTAGCTTGGGTATGGGCCGCTGCATAGGGCGGTCATCTTCCCCCGTTTTGGGGGTGTCACCATTGTAGCAAGCAATGCGCCGGTATATACCCGGCGCGTGCTTGTTGGTGGCTGACCGCCCCCAAACCCCTGTAAAACCGGGCGCAAGTGCGCCCGGTTTTTTAAGCCGCCTTCGGCGTCTGCTGTTACCCGCAGGGAGAGAAAAATCTTCAACGCGCCTCCTGCTGGCGGTCACGATTTTTCTCTTTTCCCGTCACGCCTAAAATCCGCTCCACGTTGTTTTTGGCGGTGAGCAGTTCTATCATTTTTGCCTTTGCCTGCTTGTACTCTGGATACCATTGTTTGTTCTCGGCCTGCAACATGGCATACTCCTGTTTCAGCGATTGCATAGACGGCAGCTTTTTCAAACCGAGAGAATCAAAGTACCGCTTCGCCGCTTGACAGGCCGTGATTTCACTGCTATGCTGTTCATAAAAATTTTCTCTTTTCCTGCCCGTCAATTTCCGATACTGTGCGTAAATCTCCCGTGTCTTACCGTAGGTTCCGATCTGCTTTTGCAGTTCAGAAATATCTTTCATTCTTGCACTGGCGGCTTTCGACTGGTCAGCTAAATCGTTGAATTTCTGAACTGCCGCATCACAGGCTTTTTCCAATTCTCCCAAGTCGGTCAGATGGTTCTCCTGCAAGTACATAACGGTCTTTGCCATCTCTTTGAGATTGAAAATCTTTGCCCAATGCTCAAACCCAGGAGAGTTGATTTTCTGCATCCTGGCTTGAATATCAATGAGCATATTCGGCTTGGAGGATGCTGCCGCTCTTGCTTTGGGAGCGACAATTCGCTTGCCGGAAATTCGCTCTATAATCGCCGCTTCGGTGTAATCGTCACCAAGAGAATCGCAGCGGATGAACCGTTTACCGTTTGGGATTTTGAACGCCAGATATTTGCCCCGCTTAACCTCCGCTCCCGCCGTTTTCATGGCGGCGAGGAAGCTGTCAAAATCCTTGCAGCCTTGACCGAGGGCGGTGTCGATGATCTGCTCCAACTGCTCCCGGATGGTAGGAGGCTTGCCCTCACCTAACCATATGCCGTAGCTGCCCCAGCTGGGTTTCGGCTCCGCAATCACCGACAGGCCATTTTCAAGGCACAGCATATCGGAGATTCTCCGAACTGCGAATGAGGACCGCCAGAAGTTTCGGAATTTCCGAGTGCAATCCAGGGCAGTTGAGTTGAACACGATATGAGAATGAATGTGGTGTTTGTCAACGTGGGTGCAGACGATAAAAGCGTGTTTGCCCTTCGTCAGCGACATAGCGAGGTCATAGCCGATTTTGTTCGCCAGTTCCGGCGTAATCTCCCTCGGCTTGAAGGACTGCCGCAGATGGTAAGCAATCACATCATTGTCCTTCCGTTCCCTGCCGGTAATGGCGGCATACTGCCGCTTAGAAAATAGAAACTCCTGGTCAGCAATGGACGGGTTACATTGGTAGGCCGTGACCAAATCGCCGCCGTTGGTTTTCTCTGGATTCTCTACATAGTCCGTCACCCGGCCCAGGGCTTCGGCCACGGTCCGGCCCTTGCCACTATGCAGCGGCATCAATCGTGTTGTCGCTATCTTCAAAACCTCCCCTCAAAAGAAAATGGTGGTGAGCGAAAAATCTTCGCCCACCACCAGACTGTCATTGAATTTTCGATAGCTGCTCCAAAATGCTCCCGAACAGCCCGCTGGCCTCCGTCAGCTTTGCGGTGATCTCGTCCACCTCGTCGGGATAGACCCCGCCGCCGGAATTGACCCGGCGGGCAATCTGATTCACATTGTTGGAGGTATACCGCAGGAGCTTGGCACACTCGTCCAGTTCCTTGATTTGCAGTTGGACAATGTAGCCGTCAATACACATCTTCCGAATGTAGGCGCTCATGTTGTGAACGCCCATCAGCGCCATCCTCTGCTCGATCAACCTCCGTTCCTCGTCTGTAACTTTGAAATAGATACCGCTGGTTTTCTCTTTCGCCATAGTCCTCCTTATTTCCGCTTCTGCCAAACGAGGTCATAGCCGAGAGCGTCAGCCAGTTCCACCGCCTCCTTGTAGCGCAGGGATTCCCGGCGCAGCTTGTCAGAGAGGTTGGGGACGCTGGGGCTCCATCCGTACTGTTCCGCCAGCTTTTCCACCAACTCGCTCATGGTGAAGCCCTCACGGACAATGTAGGCTTTGATTTCGTTCCTGATATTCATAATCATATCTCCTTCGATAATCGTATTCGCCATCCGGCGTAGAATTTGAAAACGCTCCCAGCGGCCTGGGCAAGCTGTTCACAATGCCCAGGCTACAGGAGCGCACAGCGGATTTCAGCGTTCAGCGTGAAGCCATGCGAAACCGTGAAAACCAGCAGAGGACAACGTACCGTGTTCGCTGTCCAGCGTTGCGTGTTTCCATGAAAAATCGCAATTCTGACGCTGTTTTGTTCGCTGATTTCACATGGATTGAAATTCAAGATGCAAAAAGGGCGGTCTGCTTGACGCAAACCGCCCTCTGGTACAGTATATTCAACTCTGAGCTTTCGCCTGTTTCTTTTTCTCGCGGGAACGCCTTGAGTATTCCCTCTGCTTTTCCCGTTTCTTCCGCAACCGCTCCTGTTCTGCCAGTTCCTCCGGTGTAGGCTCCGGGATAGGCACATCAAACTTGCCGATGAACTTCAAATAAATATCAACTTCCTGCACCCGTTCGCCGCTGGACCTATCCGGCGCATGGACAACGATCTTGTCCACAAACTCAAAAATCATCGGCGTGGTCAGCACCGAAAAATCGGTGTACCGCTTGACCAACTCCAGGAATTGATCGGCCCGGTCTGTATCGGCGTTGAACGCATCAAGTTCTGCCTGTTCCCGCTCAATCGCCGCATCCAATTCCTCCTGCTCACGCTCATACCCGTCCGACAGCAGCTTGAACCGCTTCTCCGTCAGACTGCCCGTGGCAAAGGATTCATAGAGCTTCTTTATCAGCCCGTCCAGTTCTGCGGACCGTTTGCGGTCCCGGTTCAGCTTGCGCTTCAACTCCTTCGCGGCGTTGTCCTGCCGAAGCTGGGAGGCGGCGCGAATCTTCTCGACAAAGCCCTTTTCATCGGAGATCGCATAGGCGCTGACTGTTCGGATGGTATCCAATATCAACGCCCGAACCGCTTTCGTGGATATATAGTGGCTACAACACTTCTGCTCTGACTGTTTGGCGGTCAGCATATAAGTGGCGCAATTATAATTATCGCCAGCGTAAAGACCGCTTTCCGGGTCAGGCTTCCAGCCCTCCCTTAATGCCCTGCCGCCCCGCTTATGATTATACATTCTGGCTCCACAGTCGGCGCAGAACATCAGCCCAGTCAGGGGATTAGCCTCACCCGTGGTGTCTGTCCGGCGTACCGTCTGCCGTGACCGCTGGGCAAGTTTCCACGTCTCCGCATCCACAATAGCTTCGTGGGTGTTCTCAAAAATCAGCCATTCCTCCGGGGGACGTTTTATCATCTTCTTGTCCTTATAGGAGGGCTTATAGGCGCGGAAGTTGACGGTATGCCCCATATACTCCGGCTTGGCAAGAATGTCCCGAATCGTGGCATCCGTCCAGTCATAGGGACGAGACATATCCGTTTTACTCTGGCACGTTCCCCGGCCCCGTTGGGCGAGATAGTAGGAGGGACGTTCCACCCTATCCTCCATCAGCGTTCTGGCAATCGAAAGAGGGCCTTTGCCCTCCACGCTCAACCGAAAAATGCGGCGCACAACATCCGCCGCTTCTTCGTCCACCAGCCAATGGTGCTTTTCCTCCGGGTCCTTCTTGAACCCGTAGGGGATCGTGTTGGTGACGGGCTTGCCGGACCGTCCACGCACCTGATACTGCGCTTTCTGTTTCCGGCTACAGTCCCGGACGTACCACTCATTCATGATGTTCAAAAAGGGCGCAAATTCCCCCGAATTGTGGTCAAAACTGTCCACACCGTTGGAAATAGCGATAAACCGAACACCCTTCTCCCTAAACAGGATTTCCGTATAAAATCCTGTTTGCAGGTAATCTCTCCCGACCCGGCTCATGTCCTTGGCGATCACGCAGCCGACCTTCCCGGCCTCAATGTCCGCCACAAGCCGTTTCCAACTGGGCCGCTCAAAATTGGCCCCGCTCCATCCGTCATCCGTGTAATGGACGCAATTTGTGAAACCATGCTGGGCGGCGTAGCTTTCCAACATGGCCTTTTGATTCACGACCGAGTTGCTGTCCCCAATCAATTCATCGTCATGGGACAATCTCTCATATAATGCCGTGATTTTCTCCTGCTCCAACCGCTTCTCGCTCATAGCGAACTCCCTTCAAGCGGCTGGCTCGTTTGTGGTGTGCCTATTATACCACAGTCAGCACCGTTTGTCACGGCTTCGCGCTGAATTAAACGCAGAATTTTGTCATTGATTGTCTCCTGGGCGGTGTCGCTGAAATGAACTCTGACTTTGTAGGTAGTGGAACCGATGCGGCGGTAAATGGTGGCAGTTTTCGCCTCTGCTGGTTGAATTGTAGCTATATTGGCCTTCCTTTCTTGCGGTAGGACGCAACCCGTAATATGATGGTGGCAGACGTTCCAGGCAAACAGAAAGCCAGCCCCCGGCTGCGTAATGTCATTTGCAGTCGAAAGCTGGCTTGAGTGCCTATGTACTTTTGTCGTGAAAGGACGTTAGTTTTCACAGCATCCAAATCATCCTCTCACTTATAGGAGAAAAACCGGGGGTAAAGCGGAACCATTTTCAAAGAGAATTTGAAAATTTCTTGGAGCGGCCCGGTTTGTTCGCCCATCTCTATTATACGGTCAAATTGGCCATGACCGCAAAAATATGGCGATAATGCAAGATTAGGCCGTTCTGTTCTGAAAAATTGCAAAAATGCAAGATGAAATCAGAAGTGCAGAATGCACACTTGATTTTGGTGTAACGTGACCGACATTTGTCGCTCACGTTTCTGACAAGCGAATACCATCGTTCTCCCAAGTATATTATGGGCGAAATCTAAAAAAACAGGCTAATGGCATGACAGTCCCATTTCAAAAAACATGACACCGCCCCTCGGATATACTTCGAGCGACAATTTGTCGCTCGAAGTTGTGCGGATATTGGTATCACCCCCTCCCATAGCACCGTCATTCACCACAAACGAGCAAGCCGCTATGTTGTATTAGGCGAAATCTCACATTCACCCTTTACAACATACATCTTTCTATCGTTTTGACGAGCAGGGAACGAGGGTCCACCCCCTTTCGTTCGTCCCCCGGCCCGCAGGCAGTCTTGGCGATTGTGCGGCTGATGCAGGATGCAGCACTTACATACTGAATATGAGCGGGAGTTTGTCCCGCTGTTTGTCAAGGTGCTGGGGATTTGCGTCAGGGAGCGAACTGGACGAGGATACTGTTGATCGTGTCGCGGTCCTCACCCGCAAGCTGATCTCTCAGGCTTCTGAGAAGTGCAGTCTGCGTTTGGTTAAGACTTCTTCTGGCATGGGATTTATGATGGTAGTAATAACCATCCATCACTCTGACCCCACCGCCAAAGCGCCCGCAGACAGTCTCAACAGGGTAAGAACACATGAGTACCGCGACATCCCGGCAGATTGTTCGCTTTGAGACATTAAACTCTTGTGCCAGATTGCCGTATGTATCGTGCCTTCTCAAGCACAACAACTCCAGCAGCTCTTGCCGTCGTTCGCTGGGACTCATACGTTCACCCCCTTCCCATTGCGCTCTGTGGACAATGGTAAGAGGTAACAACGACAGCCAGTGGCGTCGTGAATAAATTTTTTTGATTGAATTTTTCTGATTATGCACCTCCGAAATCTGAAAGCAGGTTGGATTCAAGTTCAGGTTCAGATTTCCAAGGCGGAGCACGGGCGTCGTACCAGTGAGCGGGAAAATTCAGCAAGAAACGACAAAACAAAGCGCCAGGAGGTGATTCAACCTTCCTGGCACTCTGCCGCGTTATGAAATAGGCACTTAAACTCTTATCGGCCCTAAACAAAAGTACCGGTGTATCTCCAAAACTGTACCGTAAAAATCGTTTGATTTTTTTGAGAAATCACATCTCAAAATTAACAAATTCTTCACGGCGCTCCTTTCTGGATGCTCATCGGCAATCAGAATACTATTCTTCTGGTTCTTCCTGTAATGTACGAAGCTGCTCCACTAAAAAGTGCATGGTTTTAAGTAAAATTCCCTGGCTCTTTGAATCAAATGAATTAAATATTTCAAGAAGCTGCTGCACTTCGTCAGCAGAGATCATCTCCTTTGTCTGAAAAAGATTGTCTGGTGGGATTCCAAGCCGCTCAGTTAAACGGGTAAGCGTTTCATAGTTTGGTCGTTTTCGTCCTTTTTCTGCGTCTTGGATTGTTTTAACTGACAAGCCGGTTTGTTTTGCCAATTCCTTTTGAGTAAGCCCACAGCGTTTTCTTGCAGAGAAGATGAGATTGCCCAAATGTCCTAAATCTAATCCCGGCATGGCGGTTCACCTCTGATCCAAAATTTCACTGTATATAGAAATGAGGCAAGAGCAGTACCCCCTTGCCTCATTGACGTAAGCTACAATTTTCAACCAAAACGATATTAGTAGTGTACTGTTGCAAAGTCAGCTTTCTTTATTTGTGTGCGATTCATACAAATTCTCCCCATTCCTTATCCCATCACATCTAAATTTGCATTCGTTACAGTTACCGCAGCATTTGTCTGCACTGGCAGTTCTGGAGCTAATAACCGATAGAATAAACAGGCCCGCCACAACCCCAAGGACAACAATACTCGCCAGATTCATCTCAGCCTCCTATACAAGCCCAAAAATCAACCCAACGCCGCGAACAGCAAAGGCAACCATCCATGCGATAACACATTGGGCAATTACAGTACCGACTGCCGCTTTCGTTCCGCCCATCTCCCGTTTAACAGTAGCCACCGCTGCAACACATGGGGTATAGAGCAAAGTGAACACCAGAAAAACCATTGCGGTAAAAGGTGTAAACAGGCTCTCCAGCAGAGATACGTCCCCACCCAGCAGAACGGTCAAGGTGGATACAACGCTCTCCTTTGCGGTAAAGCCAGTAATCAGTGCGGTAGAAACCCGCCAGTCCCCAAATCCCAGCGGAGTAAACAACGGTGCAACCACTCCGCCCAACAGGGCCAAGAGGCTTTGATCTGCGGAAGCAGCTACATTCAGCCTCACATCAAAGGTTTGCAAGAACCAGATCACGATGGAAGCCGCAAAGATGATGGTAAACGCTTTCTTTGCAAAGTCCTTGGCTTTTTCCGCAATCAACTGCCATACGCTTTTTGCCGAGGGGAACCGGTAGTTTGGAAGCTCCATTACAAAGGGAACCGGCTCTCCGCGGTACTTTGTCTTTTTCAAAACGAGGGCATACAGGATTGCACAGACGATTCCCAGGACATATAAGCCGACCATAGCCAGAGCCTGATACTGTTTCGGGAAAAACGCACCAATCATCAATGTGTAAATTGGCAGCTTGGCGGTGCAGCTCATAAATGGTGTCAGCAGGATGGTCATTTTGCGATCCCGCTCACTGGACAGCGTTCTGGTTGCCATGATTGCGGGTACGGAGCATCCAAAGCCCACCAGCATGGGGACGATGCTCCTGCCGGAAAGCCCGATTTTCCGCAGGAGCCTGTCCATCACAAAGGCCACCCGCGCGATATACCCGGTGTCCTCCAAAATGGACAGGAAGAAAAACATAGTCACAATGGTGGGCAGCATACTCAGGACACTTCCCACACCTCCGCAAATGCCATCAATCACCAGGGAGTGGACGACCGAGTTGACCTGGGCGCTGGTGAGCAGGCGGTCAATCAGCGAGATCACTGCGTCAATCCCCAGCTCCATCCACTCTGACAGGGCCGCACCGATAAAATTAAAGGTTAATATAAAGACGAGGGCCATAATTCCGGCAAAGCAGGGAATGGCGGTGTATTTACCTGTCAAAATTCGGTCGATTGCCATGCTGCGCCGGTGTTCCCTGCTCTCATGGGGCCGCACTACCGTTTTGTCGCATAGGGATTCAATGAAGGAAAACCGCATATTCGCAAGGGCCGCTTCACGGTCAAGTCCTGTTTCTTTTTCCATCACAGAAACCATGTGTTCAAAAGTTGTCTGCTTTTCAGTGGAAAGCGATAGCTTCTCCGCAATTAAGTGGTCATTTTCCACTAATTTTGTGGCAGTAAAGCGGACAGGCAATCCTTTCCCCTTCGCTTCCGGCTCCAGCATATGTACTGCGGCGTGGATACACCGATGTACCGCGCCTACCGGATCATGCTCATCGGCACTGGCCGGACAGAAATCCACCCGCCCAGGAACCTCCCGGTGCCTCGCCACATGGAGCGCGTGGTCGATCAATTCTTCGATGCCCTCATTCTTTGCCGCTGAGATCGGAACAACCGGGATGCCGAGAATTTCCTCCAGCTCATTGACCCGTATGGAACCGCCGTTCGCCCGAACCTCGTCCATCATATTGAGAGCCAGCACCACGGGAATACCCAATTCCATGATCTGCATGGTGAGGTACAGATTTCGCTCTATGTTAGTGGCGTCCACAATATTGATGATCCCATCCGGGCGGGTATCCATCAGAAAATCCCTTGTGACAATTTCCTCACTGGAATAGGGAGACAGGGAGTAAATTCCTGGCAGGTCGGTTACAACGGCTTCCAGGTGATTGCGTATTACACCGTCCTTTCGGTCAACGGTCACACCAGGGAAGTTCCCAACATGCTGATTTGCGCCGGTGAGTTGGTTAAACAGCGTAGTTTTTCCGCAATTTTGATTTCCGGCCAGAGCAAACCTGATATTTGCTCCTTTTGGAATTTCGTTCGCAGAATCGTGGAAGTGGTAGCTTCTGACCCTGCCAAGCTCACCCATTCCCGGATGAGCCACAGCCGTTCGCCGCTGTTCGCTGTGTGGCAGAGCCTTTTTTTCGTGGACTTGCTCCACGGTGATTTTCTGCGCCTCGTCAAGCCGCAGGGTCAGTTCATAGCCGCGTAGTTTTATTTGAACCGGGTCGCCCATGGGCGCGATTTTTTGAAGGGTAACTTCTGTTTGGGGCGTCAGCCCCATATCCAGCAGGTGATGGCGGAGCGCACCGCTTCCACCTATGGACAATATATAGGCGCTCTGTCCAGGTTTCAACTGATCCATCGTCATCGTGCAATACCTCGTTTATCGCAACAGAACGTGTTCCGTCCCTTTTTCTATGACCATCCGAACGTGGTCGTCCACCAGGGTGTAGAAGATCATTTTCCCGTCCCTGCGCTGCCTCACCAGTTTATTGGCTTTCAAGAGGCTCAACTGGTGAGACACCGCAGATTGTGTCAGGCCCAGCCGATCCGCCAAGTCGCTGACACAGGCGTCCTGCTCCATAAGAACCAGCAGAATACGCACACGGGTGGGAGTTCCTAACACCTTGAAAAATTCCGTTAAAAAATACAAATCATTTTCTTTCAACTTTTCAAAAGAGCGTGCTTTTTCACTCGGCATTAGAAACCCGCCCCTCCTTGGTACTCCTTATCATCATCATGTAAGAAGCTTAGTAATGATAAAAGATGTTTTTCCACGTTCCTCAAGCAGTCGATCATATCGTTTTGCTGGAATTAGCGCAAGCGCCATACATACTGCTGCGGTAGCAATCTGTATTCCAGTTGCACTTGTAAACAGCGATGCAATCACTCCGCCCAGCACCAATGCCACCATAGGCAGCAAATATACCAGTATTACAATGTACATCACTTCCGCCGTATTGCTTTCCACAATTACTCTATCTCCTGGCTGTGCATCAAGGGGATTTTCGGCCTGCACTATAATTGTAACACTCTCTGTACCGCAACCACCGCATTTTTCACAGTCATGGCCACATGCGGATTCTCTAAGTATAGAAACCTCCGCATAGGTGTGATTGATGATCCTCTTAACCGTTGCAACCTGTGTCATGTTATCCTCTCCATCCGTTACAGGTGTCTTGTTTAGTGTAAAGATGCTTTTTACAGCTTCTTGACAAACAAGCAGCGGATGGCGTTCAACACGGCAAGGATCATTACACCCACGTCCGCGAAGATAGCCAGATACATATTGGCAATGCCCACAGCGCCCAAAATCAGGCAGGCAAACTTGACGCCCAAGGCCATGGTGATGTTCTGATAGACAATCCGCAGACACTTCCGGGAAATCTTGATGGCCTTTGCAATCTTTATGGGATCGTCGTCCATCAAAACAATATCTGCCGCTTCAATAGCCGCGTCCGAACCCATCGCTCCCATAGCCACGCCAATGTCGGCTCTGGACAGCACAGGAGCGTCGTTGATACCATCACCCACGAAGGCCAGCTTTGCCTTGCCGGTTTTCATTTTCAGAAGCTCTTCCACCTTGGATACCTTATCCGCCGGGAGCAGTTCGCTGTAAACCTTGTCGATACCCAAGGAAGTGGCTACCTGATCTGCTACTTTCTTTGCGTCGCCGGTAAGCATGACGGTCTTTTCCACGCCTGCCGCTTTCAGAGAGGAAATGGCATCCTTGGAGTGGGGCTTCACGATGTCGGAGATCACAATATGTCCAGCGTAGGCCCCGTTAATAGCCATATGGATAATAGTGCCGGTCTGGTGACAGTCAATATGCTGGATGCCCAGGTGTTTCATCAGCTTGTTGTTACCTGCTGCCACCTCCACGCCGTCCACCTTGGCAATGATGCCGTTGCCGCTGATCTCCTGGATGTCGCTGACACGGGTGCGGTCCGGCTCCTTGCCGTAGGCCCGCTGCAAGCTCTTACTGATGGGGTGGGAGGACGCACTCTCCGCCAAGGCTGCATATTCTATAAGTTTGGCGTCCTCCAGCTCGTTGTGGTGGATGCCGTTCACTTCAAAAACGCCTTGGGTCAGAGTGCCAGTCTTATCAAAAACCACTACCTTGGTCTGAGAGAGAATTTCCAGATAGTTGGAACCTTTGACCAGGACGCCCTCCTGACTGGCCCCTCCGATCCCGGCAAAGAAGCTCAGAGGGATGCTGATGACCAGCGCACAGGGACAGCTAATGACCAGGAAGGTCAGCGCCCGGTAGACCCAGGTTCCCCAATCGGCAGTCAGGCCCATGCCCAGCATACGGACAAGAGGCGGCAGGATGGCCAAGGCCAGGGCGCTGTAACAGACGGCAGGGGTGTAGATTTTCGCAAACTTAGAGATAAAGTTCTCGGATTTGGATTTGCGGGAGCTGGCATTCTCCAGCAAATCCAGGATTTTGGAAACCGTGGACTCTCCAAATTCCTTGGTGGTCTGGATTTTTAGAACACCCGTCATGTTGATGCACCCGCTGATGATCTCGTCCCCCACCTTGGCCTCGCGGGGCAGGCTCTCACCGGTCAGGGCGCTGGTGTTCAGACTGGAGCTGCCCTCCACAATGATGCCGTCAATGGGGACTTTCTCACCGGGCTGCACTACGATCACGCTGCCGATACCCACTTCATCCGGGTCAACCTGTTCCAGCCAGCCGCCTCGTTCCACATTGGCATAGTCGGGGCGAATGTCCATCAGATCGCTGATATTGCGGCGGCTCCGGCCTACAGCATAGCCTTGGAACCACTCGCCTACCTGATAGAACAGCATGACGGCGATAGCTTCCAGATAGTCTCCATTCTCATAAACGGCCAGGGCCATAGCGCCTACAGTGGCAACAGCCATCAGGAAATTCTCATCAAAGACCTGCCTGTTCAAAATGCCCTTGAGGGCCTTACGCAGGATGTCATAGCCAATGATGAAGTAATCCACCAAATACAGGCCAAATCGCACCCAGCGTCCTGCGGACGGGAACAGGTAACCGTCAATTTGCGCGAATGTTTCCGCCGGAAGGAACTGAAGGCCCAGCAGCATGGCGGCGGCGATCAGAATGCGGGTCAGCATAACCTTTTGCTTCTTCGTCATGCCGCTGTCGGCCCGTGTCCCGATGAAGAAGCGCAAGATTACTGTGGTCAGAATGACAACGGTCAAAAGCCCGTTGATAACAAGCTCTTGCATAGAAAAAACTCCTCTCTACGATTGCTTAACTGTTTATTTGTTCGCTTGTGAAAAGCCCCCCTCAAAACTGCGGTCACGCGTTTTGAGGGGGGCGTTCCGCTTACAGGAAGATCTCGCAGTCCGGCTCCACTTTCTTGCAGGCGGACAGGACGTTCTCCATGACGGCCTTCGGCTCCTGCCCCTCAGCGAACTCCACGATCATCTTCTGGGTCATGAAGTTGACGGTTGCGCTCTGCACACCGGCGGTCTTGCGGGCGGCATCTTCCATCAGGTTGGCGCAGTTGGCGCAGTCCACTTCGATCTTATAGGTTTTTTTCATAAAGGTAATCCTCCTCAAAGAATTTAGGATTTAGTGATTAAGTAGTTGCTTAATCATCTTGGCTGTAGTATAATCCAGTCATAGCCGCAAGTCAATGCCCTTGGAGCATTCCCTGCCAAATGGGCGAAAAGACTTTCCGTTTGGGCGAAGGCGGATAGTGAAGAAAGGAGACTGCACTTTGAATACAATGAAATTGCCCCACCAGCATGGCGAGGGGGAGGACAATGCTTTATTACAGGAGCAGTTAGACCGTGTAGACTATTTTCAGACGGTTGCGGAGGTATTCAAGCAGCTTGACGATACGACCAGGATTCGTATTTTCTGGCTGCTGTGCCACTGCGAGGAATGTGTTCTCAACATCTCCACCATGATGAAAATGTCCAGTCCGGCGGTGTCCCACCATCTCAGGCCATTGAAAAACAGCGGCCTGATTGTCAGCCGCCGGGAGGGGAAGGAGGTCTACTACCGCGCGGCGGACACGGAGCAGGGCCGCCTGCTGCACCAGATGATCGAGCGGGTCATGGAGATCACCTGCCCGGAGATGTGAGGCAGATACGATGGAACATGAATTTGAAAAACTACCTCCGGGCAGTAAACAGGAGCGTATCCCGCTCTTTGCCGGTGTTGAATTATCCTATACCGACATCGTTTCCGATTCCTTCTCCCACCGGCACGAGGCGCTGGCACATATCATACAGATCAATTATTGCAGGGCTGGGCAAATCGTATGGAACATGAAGGATGGGGGCAGTATTTTTCTGAACCCCGGAGATTTTTCCCTGCATACGCTGGATGTCTGCACAGATTCTACAGTTCAGTTCCCCACCGGACAATATCAGGGCCTCACGATCTCTGTTGATTTACAAGAGGTGTCTGTCCACCCGCCCGAACCGATTGCGGAGGCAGAAATTTTCCCTGACCTGCTGCGGGACAAATTTTGTCCCGATCATGCGCCCGCATTTCTGGCAGGGAATGAGCAGACGGAGCATATCTTCGCGGCTTTTTACGGCCAGCCAGAGAAGCTGAGGCTTCCCTATCAGCGGGTGAAAGTCCTTGATCTGTTTCTGTACCTCGCCCGGACGGAGTTTGCGCCCCGAAACGAGCTGACGGAATATCCGCCGGAACAGGTTGCAATCGTCCGGGAAATCCACAGCCAGCTTCTCCGGCACATGGAGCGGAGGATCACCATTGAGGAACTGTCCAAACAGTATTTAATCAATCCGACCACATTGAAGTCGGTGTTCAAGGCCGTCTATGGGGCATCCCTTGCGGCACACATCAAAGAACACCGTATGGAGCAGGCGGCGAAAATGCTGCGGGAGACGGATATGAGCATTGCCGCGATTGCACAGGCTGTCGGGTATGAGAGCCAAAGCAAATTTACGACTGCTTTCAAAGCAAAGTTTACAGAGCTTCCCACAGAATATAGAAAAAAATGCTGAGATATTGTTACTCCATGTAATATTCACAGGCAAACTTCTAACAATTTAGCCCTAAATTCCAGTGTAGCCTTTGCAAAATCCACCATTGCCCCGGCTTGATCTGTGCGGAGGTATTTCACATCTAAGGCATTTGATCCAAGCCGGAACCGATCCAAAGCGTCAGCATCCTTAAAAATCTGATACAGCAAGGCAGCGCGGGAATCATCCGCGAATTGCTCTTGGAGTACACGCAGCCCCAATTTATCATCTTGATCGTGGTACGCTATGATGAAATAGGTGCGTTTATCATAAGAAAGGCTGCTGGCTGCACAAGACTCCCGGTAATAGTCCGCTGCCCGCTGCCCATGCCCAACATCCAGCCAGTCATTCTGGCGGCGTGTATCGTGAAAAATTGCCGCCATACCAAGCGCATCTAAATCCTGGGCTGGGAGGTGGAGCTGTTCCGCTATCACCAATGTATACAGCAGAACACGGGCACAGTGGGCTTTTGTATGGATTGGACTTTCAGCCAGCGAGAAAACTACATTTTCTTCCATGAATCGAATCCATTTCCCAAACCGCTCACAAATTTTGGGCCACTCGGCCAGTTGAGAAAGATATTCCTGTAAATTCATTACCCCACATTTTCCACGATGGCGTTGATCGCAGCGCCAATATCTCCGTCTATCCCGATGGATTTTTCTGCAATTTCAGGCGGGATAAATACCTCACCTTTGTTGAAGGTCACATAGGTGGCGTAAGGTTCGGCAGCAGCCAACTCCATCAGCGGCCTTTTGATAAGCTGGTTACGCCAGCCAACGCCAAATTCCAGAATCAACAGCTTTTTGTTGTGATATTTCCGCACAAAGTTTTGATACTCAGCCTGTTTTCGCTGCCACACTGCCGACTGGAAAAACGACTGATCTGCTGCCATGTGAATTTTCATATCACCGCCGCAATGCGGACACTTGGGTAAAAGCGCCGCAGAGATAAGGCCGTCCTTTTCTGCGTTTGCCATGCGCGTGATTGCTTCTTGATTTGGATACACGGCTTCATGACACCCGCGCTCACAGCACATTTCAGTAAACTTGCCCTCAATCTCAAATACCTGTTCCGGCGCAAAACCCGCTGGGACAAAGTGATCCTCTCCGTTAGATGTGACCACATAGTAAGCCTTGCCTGCCACTAACCGATACAAATTCAGCATCATCCGGCTGGGCTGGACATCAACGGACTTTCGATAGACCAGGCGGCTCCAGAACACCCACTTTTCCTCCTGAGAGGGAAACTGGAAAAACGCGCCTTGCAGGACGCTGTGAATTCCGTACTTTGCCCGGAAATCTCCGAAATTCTCCTGGAACCAGCGGTCGTCTGCAAACAGGTTGAACCCTTCTGAAATGGACAGCCCATTGCTGGCTCCCATCAAAATGGCATCTGCCTCTTGTAATGCGGAGAAAACTTTTTCATAAACACGGTTACTCATGATAACACCTCAATAGATCATCTTTGGAAAATATCCGCTTATTTTATTGCATCTTTCACATCTTTGAGGGCAACTCCAATATCACCAAGAATAGCTATGCCCTTGTCCTCGATCTGCTCCGGCAGAAAATCATACTTCTCATTAACAGAAACATAGTAGGCACCCGGCAGGCTAAGTGTCAGATTCCAGAACGGCTCTTGGATGAACATGGGTGTCAGACGGCCTACGCCAAGCTCTATAAAGAGCAGCTTCTTATCTCTGTTTCGCTGAATGTAATCAGAAATTTTCTGGTATTGTTCCTCATATTTTTTGCCCTGTAAAAAATTTCCATATCCCCGCACCCAAGGGAATGCTTCCGCTCCGCAATGCGGGCAGCGAGGAATCATCTCTGTTGGAATGCTGGTCCCATCGCCCATTGCTTTGATCATTTCTTCAACCGGCTTTACTGCATCCCAGGTTTCGTCACAGCAGCATTGGGAACATTGAAAAAAACGGTGATCTCCTTGAATTTCGCTCACCTGTGCATCTGCGTATATTTTCATAAACTGTGTATCTTGGTTGGTTGTCAGGATATGAAAATCCTTACCACGCAGAATCTCATCCAAAATAATATAGGGCGCTCTCACTGGCGCAGTCTGTGTGGTATGCAGAAAGGTCGCAATATAGCCCCAGTGTTCTTCCCGCGAATCGAAGCCGCGCATCATACCATCAAAGGCTCCCTTAAATCCATACTTGCTGGCATATTTACCAAAATGCTGCCGGAAAGACGGCGTATCCCCATAGTAGAAATCGCCGCCTCCCGCCGCCGACAGGCCAGAGGCCCCGCCGACTATAACACAGTTTGCCTCCTTTAGCTGTCGGGCAAATTCACTGATTTGCTCCTGATAGGGGATGCTCCTGCGTTTACTCAGCTTGACCGGCGTATTTCCAGCAGCGTATACGCTATAGTATCGGGAATAATTCATCTGCGCCTGTGTTACTAAGTTTTCGTAAAAACTCATTTTCTTTCACTCCTATCAATTTCTATTTGACAACTCTTTCACAACATGCTATTTTATAAACAACACCTTGTTGCGTAGTATATCATGCTAATTTATAAATTGCAACATGTTTTTTGGAGGGCAACCAATGAAATATTCTACACGCCTCAGTGATGCAGTTCACCTGCTGCTGTTTGTCCATCTCAATTCTGGACAGCCCCTGTCCAGTGAAGCGATTGCAAAAAGCATCTGCACCAATCCCTCCTATGTGCGGCAGATGATGGCAAAATTGAAAGCCGCTGGTCTGCTCAACAGCAACCGCGGGCAGGCAAAACCTTCCCTGGGGCGGGCGGCGGAAGATATTTCACTGCTGGATGTCTACCGGGCCGTAGAGGGAGAGAAGCGGCTTCTTCATCTGGATACACACACCAACCCGGACTGCGGCGTCGGCGTCCATATTCAATACGCATTGCAGGGCTATTTTGATCGGGTACAGCAGGAAACGGAAGGAGCAATGCAGCAAATAACGCTGCAAAATGTTCTTGACACATATCATCAGGAGATTTCGTATGGCGGACACACGGAAAACTGACCGCAGGACTGTTTACACAAAAAAGGCCATCGGAGACGCCTTTCTGCGGGTCAAGCGGTTCAAAGAATACAATACAATCACGGTTGCGGATATTTGCCGCGAGGCGGAAATCAGCCGGGGAACCTTCTACGCACATTTCAGCAATATTTCGGAGGTGTTGGATGCCCTGCTGGATGATGCGTTCGCCAATATGGATTATCTGCGGAACTATATGGCCGCTCCAGACGCCGGCACCGGACCGCAATGCACCTATCCATTCTGCCGGTTTGTCCGGGAGAGCAAGGAACTCCGCTGTATTTTGTTTGACGATGCGCTGGATCATATTGTAATAAAAAAGCTGGCGGAGCTTTATAAGGACGATTTTATCTGTGAGATACAACGCATAGCCGGTTCCCTCTCAGCGAAAGAAGCGGAAGCATTGTTTTATTTCCAGATCAACGGCTGCTTTGCGGTCAGCAAGAAATACAGCAATCTGGAAAACGGAGAATTGTGTCCAGTCCAGAATATGATCGACCGCTTTATCAAGGGCGGGATCAGCAGCTTCCCCAAACAGACATCTTGAAGTCAGGAGGAATATTTTTGATATGGCAGTGAAAGAAAACCGGGCCTTTTCCGAGATGCTGGCAGTGGCGCAGAGCCGTCTTGCGGGGCGCTCGCCTCTGGAAATTGCGGAAAAGGCCCATGTGACATTCGTCCAGGAACAGCAGGTATTTTTGTTTTCCAGTTTGGGTGAGAATATCATTGTCCATTATCCGTCCTACACGATAGAACCGCAGTTGGAGGAATGGCGCCATCTGGTGATCCTGCATTACCTGGAGATGGCGGACGGGACGCCATTGAACCAGAGATTCATTATCTTCGGCGAACTGCGGGACGGACTGGTTCGCGGCGGTGGGTTTGACCGCACCTGTGAGCAGGCGATGGCCCTGTATTTTGGAAAAAAGCCGCTGGAAAACTTGCAAGCGGTCTGTACCGCGTTGGGTGCGAAGCTGGAAAATTCCAACGCCGATCTTTGCGCGGTCCTTCCGTTTCTCCCGCAGTACCCGGTAACATGGAAACTTTGGCTGGCCGAGGAGGAGGATGAGATTGACGGCTCCGGGCGGCTGTTTCTGGACGGCAGCGCTGACCACTATTTGTCCATAGAGGACGCTGTAACTGTTGGCACGATCATCTTAGACCGGCTCCAACGGCAATACGAAGCAATGTTCATTGGTTGAAAGTTCTGCACATCTTTTTGATTTCTGTCTAATTCCGCACATATTCCAGAAAAACGTCCAGGACTATATCCCCCGCCGGGGGTTGTAGTCTTGGACAATTTTTTTATAATGAGGGCATCTTACGAACGAATGGAGGAACCACTATGAAAATAGCGATCTGCGGAAAAGGCGGCTGCGGAAAAAGCACCACCACCGCTCTGCTGGCAAAGGCACTGGCCCGCGCTGGAAAGCGGGTGTTGGTCGTTGATTCGGATGAATCCAACTATGGCTTGCACCGCCAGCTTGGGATGGAGCGGCCCAAGGACTTCACCGCGTTTTTCGGCGGCAAGGAGAACGTGCTGAAGGATATGATGCTCTCCAATTTTGCCCACAAATTCTTTGACGGTCCCTGGTCGCTTTCAGACATTCCAGGAGGTTACTGCGGCGAAAAAAACGGCGTAATGCTCATGGCCAGCGGAAAGATTCATCAAGCCAACGAGGGCTGTGCCTGCGTAATGAATGATGTTATAAAACAGTTTATTGCCAACTTGCAACTCACTAAGGCCGAATTTGCTTTGGTGGATATGGAGGCGGGCATTGAGCATTTTGGGCGTGGAGTGGATAACGGCGTTGATCTGCTGCTGATGATTATTGATCCGTCCTTTGAATCCCTGCGGCTGTCAAAGAAAATCCAAGAGTTGGGTGCAAGCATTGGCAAGCCAGTCTGGTTTGTTCTCAACAAGGTTACAGGCGATACGCGGCAGGCCATGGTAGAAACTGTTGCAGATTCAGGGAAAATTGCGGCAATCCTGCCAGCCGATCCGCAGATTGCCGCTGCGGGACTGACCGGTGCAGAACTGACAAAGCATTGTCCCGATATACAAGAGTTGGCGCAGGAATTGATTGCAGGAGGTCTGGTATAAAGATGTGTCTTTCGACAATTTATAGGGGCGAGCGGCATCCCAGCCACATTGTTCTGAAAAACGTTGCTCATATCCGCTGTGAAGATGGCATGGTCATTTTTACAGATTTGATGGATCGTAAAATGGCCGTGGAGGGAGAAATCTTGGAGGCGGATATGATCAGCGGATATTTCATTGTGAAAGAATCTGCGGCATCATAAATATGAGAAAGGGGCAGAAAAATGGCTCATGTCATTGCAATGGCGGGAAAAGGCGGTGTAGGCAAAACAACTCTTTGCGGGCTGTTGATTCAGTATCTCTGTGAAACAAAACGGTGGCCAGTACTGGCCGTAGATGCTGATGCTAACTCAAACCTGAATGAGGTGCTGGGGGTAGAGGTCGAGAGTACCTTGGGAGAAGTGCGAGAGGAGATCGAGCGGGCTGGTTTTGACGGCCTCCCAGTGGGAATGCAGAAAAGCACTTGGGCGGAGCTGCGACTAAATGACGCATTGGTGGAGGAAACCGCCTTTGACCTGTTGGTTATGGGTCGTACTCAAGGTCAAGGATGCTATTGCTTCGTTAATGGCCTTCTCCAAACTCAGATGCAAAAGCTGGAGAAGAACTATCGTTACATTGTGGTAGATAACGAGGCGGGATTGGAGCACATCAGCCGGGGCCTGCTGCCCAACATGAATACCACCATCTTGGTCAGCGATTGTTCCCGCCGGGGTGTCCAGGCTGCTGGCCGGATCGCATAGCTCATTAAGGAGCTGTGTTTGAAAACAGAGCGTGTGGCGCTGATTGTCAACCGTGCGCCTAATGGGGAGCTGAATGAGGGAACACGGGAGGAAATTGAAAAGCAAGGCTTGGAGCTGCTGGGGGTTGTCCCCCATGATAATCTGGTCTATCAGTATGATTGTGATGGACGTCCCACGGTGACGCTTCCTGTGGATTCCCCCGTTCGTAAAGCGTTGCAGGGGATTGTTGACAAACTGTGGCTGTAAGTTGATCTTTTTTCAAGAGTAGGGAGGTATTGAAAAATGAGCATTCTCGGCGGATGTGAAGAAAAGAACAAGACGCCTGTGCTGGATGAGCGTGTTTGTCCCAACTGTGGTAATGAGGTGGAAGTGTTCACCGTTAAGGGGCGGTTGATTGACGATTTTGCTTGTGCGTGTGGGTATGTGTTCCAGAAAGAGGAGCAGATCGTCCCGAAGGTCAGGGATAGCAATGCTCCGCAAACGTAGGCCAGCAATGTTTTAGGAATATCCTTTTGGATATTCCTAAAACGCTGGTTGGGGTCCCCCCAAGCCCCGGACTGGCCGCGCTGCGTCCAGTCGAACACGCCTAACGGCGTGGCTTTGCGCTCCCGTTGGTCGCTCATTCCTGCACATCTGCGCAGGAAATACGGGGCGCAGTCGCGCCCCGTCAGGAGTGTGCCGGTCCCGGCGCAATATCACTATGGGAAATCAAACGAGTAAGAGGTTCGATTACGATAATCTCCCGGCCCATCTTCTGCGCATATCGCACAGTCGCCGCTGTTCCGCCGCGCCGTTCTCCGTTGTAGATAGCCAGAAGAGCAGCGGCGTGGTCTACTAAAAAGCGGTTACGCTCCAGCATACAATTTTTGTGGTAAACCCTGCTGACGTAGACGATAGAATCCGCCCTGTCCAGAATCGAATGATAAAGGTCCCGCGATGAAGCTGACCACTTGTCCGCCTGCTCTTTGCAGGGGAGGATACAGTGGAGCTTGATCGCGGGATTCTTCTCTCTCAGGGAAAGAACAATAAGGGAAAACCATGTATCGGTGGCCTCCGCCATCCCGGACAGGAATTGTGTGAAGCCAACATTGACCAGGGCGGCAATCTGCTCCGCCAGCACCGCTTTCAGCGCAATGCACCGGCTGTCCGTTTCGTCATACCGCCACGGAAATTTGTTCGGACGGTGGCCGGTGATCGCGCAGCAATTTTTTAACACGTTTTGTCCGCCTCTGCGTAGCGGTCCTGGTAGTCTTGGATATACTCATCCAGGTATTCCAGGTACTCGGTCCCGCCGCCCTCCATCCGCTCCAGAATGGCAGCAATCTGACGGCGGCACTTTACTTTTTCACTCTCTGTCATGATGCGGGATTCATTGAGGTGGGTAGTTGAACGAGGGGCAACAATATCGTTGATGATGTCATTAAACAGGTTGTCCAGCATGGTTTCCGGCGTGTCAAGCTGCTCCGCACCTGCCGCTCCGGGTTCATCGGCCACGATCCAAACATAGCCGATTTTCTTGGAGTAAACTATATCAAAATAGTCCTGCCCATCAATGTAATTCTCAAAGGCTTTGAGAATGGCGTCCAGTTCTTTTTTTACATCGTCTGTATAAATCATAACAACTTAACCTTTCTTTTCAAAAAATGTATCGTGTCAGGTTTTGTACCCCGTTCTGCCCGCAGAATCAAATTATACTACTGCTTATATCTATAAGCGAGCAATTAAGGGAATATTGGTAAAATGACAGTGAAATTTTGCGTCATTCTTGGAGATTGCTATGTCAAAGCTATTGGGCAACGAAATATTGGGGGAGAATATAAAACGGATACGGCTTGCCCGTGGGCTGACACAGGAGCAGACCGTAGCCAGATTGCAAGTGCTGGGTTCTCCTTTGAGCCGCAGTACCTACTCACTTATTGAAATGGGGCGGGGCAATATCTTTGTAAATGATCTGGTCGGATTGCGGCAGGTATTCAATGTCAGCTATGAAGAATTTTTCAAAGATATACCGCCCTCCCGCAGCTCCAAACAATCACCAGATAAATAAAAAAACAGCACCCTGCCGGTGGGCAAGGTGCTGTTTTGCTTCGTCACCGCTCCGGCTTCTGTTCTCTATTCTGTTCCTGATCCTCCGGCACTAAACCGAGGATTTTATCCACGTTCTGTTTCGCCGTCCGATAGGCGATCATATCCTGCCGGAGCACCTTGTATTCTGCGTACTCCTCCTGCTTCTCCGCCAGCAGAGCGGCGTACTGCTCGGAGAGCTGGGCAACCTTCGGAATAGGCTTGCCGCCCAGGGCGTCAAAGGCTTTCTTCGCCGCCTCATGCTGGGCAATCTCCGCCCCATGCTCGGCAAGAAATTCCTTCTTGTGGCGGGACTTCTTATAGGCGGCGTAGACCTCCCGTGTTTTGGAGTAGTTGATGATGTGGGTCTTTAGCTGGGCGGCCTCGGCCATCCGCGCCTCCAACTGCTTGATACGGCGGGAAACATCATCAAATCTGGCTCCGGCCTGCCCTGCTCTTGCGGCCAATTCATCATAGTCGGTCAGGTCATTTTCAATCAGGAAGTTAAGGGTTTTTGCCGCCTCCTTCAGATTGAAAACCTTCGCCCAGCGCTCATAGCCAGCGCCCTTTCCCGCCGCCATCTTCGCTTGAATGTCGATCAGGAGGTTAATCTTCCGGCCTGTGCGCTGCACAGGCTTTTTTGCCGCCGCAGAGTACCCGCGCCGGGTGGTGCTGCGCTCCCGCAGGGCCTCCTTGGTATAGTCGGCCCCCAGCTTATAGGAACGGGTAAAACGGTCCCAGCCGGGGGCACGGAAAGACAGCAGTTTGCCCTCTTTGACTTCATAGCCCTCGGCCCGCATCCTATCAAGAAAATCATCATAGCTCCGACAGTCAGGGATCACCCGGTCAATGGTCTGGCGTAGCTGCTCCTTATGGCTGGTTCCATATTTCGCCGCCGCTATCTCTTTCTGCTTTTTGGCACTGGGCTTCGGGTCCTCGATCACAGAGAGGCCATGCGCCCTGCATAGATCGTCATTCAACCGGCGCAGAACCAGATAAGAGTTTTTGACGTTCTTAAACTTGCCATCGCAGTTAATGTTGGTGCTGTTAAACTCAATGTGCGTGTGAATGTGCTTCTTGTCAACATGGGTAGCCACTACAAATTGATGCTGGCCGCCTGTGAACTTCATAGCCAGCTCATAACCGATCCGGTTAGCTTCCTCCGGGGACACCTCACCAGGCTTGAAGGATTGGATAACGCGGTACATGATAACATCCCGCTTGGGCGGCTGCTTTCGCCCGGTAAGCTGGTGATAAAGCAGCTTGCTTTCCTCAAACTCCTTTGCGGCGGTTTCCGGGGAACACATAAAGGATGATACCAACTCGCCGTCCTTGGTCTTTTCGGCTTTCTGGTCATAGTCACGCCGCTCTGTCATAGATTGCAGGCGCGTCCGGTTCTGCATCGTTTTCCGGGGGAGTATGTTTGAGATCGCCACCTGTTCCTCCTTTCAAAACAGGCTACGTATAGCCTAAATAGTAGCATGGGTAGCCTACTTTTGCAAGAGCATTTTAGTATGCTGGAAGAAAAAAGGTAGGGCCTTGCTATGGATACTGTGTCAGCCATCCGGGACAGAATTTTGCACTTGTGCGCGGAGCGCAACATCACGATCAATAAACTTGCGACATTATCCGCTTTGCCGCCGTCCTCGGTGAAAAATATCTTGTATGGCAGAAGTCAGGACCCTAAAATTCTGACGATCAAAAAGATTTGTGATGGACTGGATATTACGCTCATTGCCTTTTTCAATTCGCCAGAATTTGCCGCGCTGGAGCCAGAGATTAAATAGATGCCTGTCGTACTCCTTCCCGCTGCCGTTGCTGTATTTGAGCAGATTTGACCTGACAGAGAAATTCGTTGTAGTCCTTCCCATACTCCGCAGGCGGCGGGTTGTGGTAGATCAGCGTCACCCTCTTGGATAATTCCGGGTCCTCTTGGATTGCCTGCTCCAGCCGCTCTATGCCCAACGTCCCGGCCTTGTCGTTGTCCAGACACAAGCTGACCTGCGTGATCTTCGGATGGTCATGGAGGAATTGGAGCATGGCGCGGGGGGCGGTCCCGCCAAGAGAAATATAGTGGCTGCTCTGCCAGTCGCCCCCGTACAGTTTTACCAGCGTAGCCAGCGATAGAGCGTCAATAGGACTTTCCGCGACAGCCAGCCGGGGACACGACCGGTCAGCCGCAGGGAGGGAAAAATTATACCGTTTGTCGCTTCCCTCCACATCTATCCGAAAGTTGTCCCGTGTTCCCCGGAGACAGGCGAACCGGGCGCGGCCTGTTGGGTCCCGGCCTACGAATACGCAGTTATGATACCTGCGGCTCTCATAGAGCGTACCGGCTTTGAAACACGCACCCATTATGTCCGGGTCTATGCCCCTGCTTTGAAGATAGGATACTATCGCCGTGGCACACCGGCTTGCCGCTGGCAGCGCAAACGGCTTTGGAGGCTTCGGTTTTGGCCGCTCCGATGGCGGTGGGGAGCGGTAGCCGCACAGGGCTTCCACCGCTCCCACAAAATCCATCCCTCTGACTTTAATCAGATAGTCCAGCGCCGTGCGGCCTCCAACCCCCCGGCTGTTCCAGCACCATTTCCCGTTTGAGATTTTGAGACTGTCATGGGTGCGGGTACAATATTCGCTGGGGCCGCTTCGTTTCAGCTCATGCGGCTCATAGGTTTGCAGATAGGATAGCAAATCCCACTCCTTCGCTTTTGCAATCTGTTCTTTGGTTACTCCCGGCAGCGATACCACCTCCTGAGAATAAAAAATCAGGGGCCTGCACATTTGCAAGCCCCTGTGATAAGGATGTAACCTATTCGTCTTTTGTAAGTACCATCCAAGATTTCCCGTATTGCTCCTGGCAGTATGTCTCGGAAATATCGGTGCAGCTATACAGATTGTTCACTATGTTGGGGAACGCGCTCGCTTCAAGGAAAGCGTCGCTCTCCATATCATAAATCCAAAACTGCTCATCCTCCAAGGCAAACGCATCGTCAAGCGTCCGATAGACCAACCCGGCGGGAGGACGCGGCAGAGCGTTCACCAGTTGATCGAACTGCTCTTGTGTGACATTGAGAGAAACATTGGTGAAAAATATTGTAATATAATCAGGTTTTAGATTGCCATACTGCGCAATCTCACCTTGAAAAAGTTCTACTTCCGCCGTCTGAAAAGTACCGTTCCCTTCAACAGCCCAAGCAACTTTCTCTTTTAATACGCACTCCTTCGGCGCTTCCACAAGCTCAAATTGGCTTAAATCCAACTCCATGCCATCCATACTGTGATCTCACTTTCATACAAAATGTGATGTATTAAAGTCATAATATCATATTGTACACTACATTTCAACACGCTGGCAGTTAAATGAATCACTGATAGTAGCAAATTCACTCCAAAGAAGCATAAAAGAGAAAAGGCGGCGGAAGCGTAAAACACACGCTCCCGCCGCCCTCCTTGTCAAAGGTCCTCAAATTTCCGTATCAGGGCATATACCTCATGCCAAACCCGGTCATAGCCCTGCCGCAAATCCTCCACATCCTGGGCATAGAGGTTGCGCGTTTCATTGCATCGTCGGGTGATCTGGTTCACGTTGCTGGAGATGGAGCGGAACAGCCTCACCAGCTCCTTCACACACTCCATATCCAAATGGACGATATACCCATCCACCGCCATCTTCCGCAGATACCCCCGCAGATTGGACGTGTCCAGCAGGGCCATTTTCTGGTCAATCACCTCCTTTTCCTCTGGGGACACCTTTGTGTAGAGGCCAATGGTTCGGCCCTCGTTCTTCCTCACAGCACCGCCCCCCGGTGATGGCTTTTCTCGGTGCCAGCGGCTGCCGGGGCAGGTGGCGTGTAGCTTTTCAGCGCCGCCCGGATGGACGGTTTATCACCCTCCGTTATGGGCGGGACAGAATTGACCTGCGGCGGTGTTCCTCCGTCCTCCTGTCCCGGCTCCGCAGCGTTGCCCTGATCCCGTTCCTTACCGTCATTGTCCAATTCTGCGTTCAGTTCGGAAAGCCGGGCTGATTTCTTCGCCAGTTCTTCCAAGGGCCGCGCCGCTTCTTCCTTTGCGTTTGCCAGATTGCCCTCCAGCGTGGTCAACCCACGTTTTTGCCCTTCCAGACTTTCCGCGATCTTCTCCAGTGCATTATTGATGCGGATCACATTCCCCAAAGGCTCATCCGCCAATTCCGCCGTGTAGGTGAGATTCTGCTTCATTGAAACTATAAACTTTTCACCCTTTAGCTGAACTCTCATGGGGAAGCCCCGGAACTGGCCCAAATCAAGGGGCTTGTCCGGTTCGGTCATACTCTTGCAGGCGGCAAGGATAGCCTCGCCCGCCGCTTTCCGCTCTGTGTAGGTTTTGCCGCAGACGGTCATAGAAAAAGCGTCGTCCCTTACCGGGTGCATATCCCGAATCTGCATATCTTCCGTCAGCGCCCGGATGAACATTCTGGCCTCCGCCATCTTCTGGGGGTAGTGCTTGATTACCATATCCTCCATTTCATATTTTTGCGCCATGTGGTTTGCTTTCAGCATTTTCAGCTTGGCAACCTGGATGTCCAGCTCCATCTTCTCCTTGATTCGGGGATCGCCGGTAGCCAGCATTTTGACCTCCGCATAGGAGAGAGCGGTGGCGTCCACGTCCTCAATGGAGCGCGCCGGGGATTTCCCGCTCATGATCTGTCCGATGAATTTCTGCTTGTTCTCCACCAGCCCCCAGTTGTAAGCGTCAAAGGTGCCCTTGGTGACATAGCGGAATATTTTGACCTTCTTATTGTCGTTGCCGCGCCTCACGATCCGTCCGGCCCGCTGCTCCAAATCCGCGGGGCGCCACGGGCAATCCAGGTCATGGGAGGCGACCAGCCTTTTTTGCACGTTGGTCCCGGCGCCCATCTTCTGTGTACTGCCCAGCAGAACGCGCACCTGGCCGGAACGCACCTTGGCGAACAGCTCCGCCTTTTGCGCTTCGGTATGGGCGTCGTGAATAAAAGCGATTTCTTCCGCTGGCACACCTTTAGCAATCAGCTTCGCACGAATATCATCATATACGCCCATTTCCAGCTTGACGCCCTCGGCATCTTCCTCTACCTCGTCCGGGTTCTGTCCCATCACCATTTCAATGACCTTCTTTACCATTGTCTTGCCTTTGCCGGACTTTTTGCTTTCAGACCGTCCTTTTGGTGTGGAAAGGTCGCAGAAAACAAGCTGTGCGCCCTTGGTGGGTGTGCTTTCCTGCCAAATTTCAAATACGTTTTTGACGCAGGCGTTGACCTTGCTGTTGGGATCGTCCCCCAGCAGGGGATTCATAATGCGCTGGTCAAGGGCCAGCTTGCGCCCATCGCTGGTAATTTTGAGCATATTGTCCACATTGGGCTTTACATCGCCATTGCGGACAGCCTCGGCCCGTTCTGCCAAAGACTGCACCATTTCCTTCTGCGCCGCGCTGGGTTCGGTGGTCACAGTGATATACTCGGCCTCCGGCACAGGGAGCTTCAGCATCTCCGCCGTCTTGATATCGGCGGCCTCTTTCCAGAGGTTCATCAATTCCGGGAGGTTATTGAACCGGGAAAACCTTGTTTTGGAGCGGAATCCCGTGCCCTCCGGCTTCAACTCTACTGCGGACACCTTCTCACCGAACATCGCCGCCCAATCATCAAAGTGGCTCAGTCCCGCTTCCTCCAGCATATCAAATTGCAGATAGCGCATCATGGTATGAGGTAAGCACCACATGGGCACTCCCTCCCGAACCGTGCGGGCACCTCTCGATGCACACGGCTCTCCGT
>NZ_QWKI01000176.1 GCF_009911645.1 Pseudoflavonifractor sp. 60 | reverse complement strand
AACAGCTTTGGCAACAATGCGGAAAAAGACACGGCTGGCTGCCGTGCCTTGAACCGTAATTCTTATTGTAATAGGAGGTGTGTCAGGTATGGCGCTGGAATCATTCTTTGCGCGGCTGTTTGGATCAGAGCCAGAGGAATCGGAGGAGTCGGAAGAGACGCAGGAGGAGCAGCTTCCCCAGGAGGCCCCGCCGTCCCCCCAATCCCAGGTGCCTGAGCTGAACCTGTCCCCGGAACATGCGGTGAATCAGCTGTGGTCACTGCGCCAGAGCGCACTGCCCTTTCCCAAGTTCCAGCTGGAGGGCTGGGAGTTTATGGAGGACGCCAAGGTACAGTCGGAGCTGGGCCGGCTTCAGCTGGCGGTCACCATGGCGGCCAACCGGCGTCTGGCGGAGCACAAAAAGGAGGGGGAGCAGCCCCCCAATCTGGATGCCCAGGTGGTGGTCTTCCTCTCCGGAGATAAGCTGTTTGCCTGGCTTTTTGCCTTCCCCCCTGTGGGGGAGGGCGCCGAGCTGACCCAGGAGATGCTGGAAGGAGCCTTGAAGGAGAAAAATGTGTGCTTCGGCCTGACCGAGGGCCTGTTGGAACGGCTCCCCCAGGCAGAGGACCGGTATTACCACCTGTTCCTGGCCGCCCGGGGCACACCGGTCATCCATGGGATCGATGGGCGGGTCGTGGACCTGTTCAATCGGGTCCAGGAGCGGGTCGTAACGCTGGATGAGTTTAACCGGGTTGATTATACATCAATCAACGCGGTCCAGAATGTGGAGAAGGGCGGCGTCATCTGCCGCATCATCCCACCAAACCCCGGCGTGCCAGGGCACACGGTGCTGAACGAGGAAATTCCGCCCAAGGAGGGCAAGGTGGCTGTCGCTCCCAAGGGGCGCAACACGGAGCTGTCGGAGGACGGCAGCCGCCTGGTGGCGTCCCGGACCGGCCACGTGGAGTTCAACGGCCGCACCTTCCAGGTCAAGCCCGTGCTGGAGATTGGCGGAAATGTGGACTTCTCCACAGGAAATATCAACTTTTTGGGCGACATACATATTCAAGGGGATATCTGTACCGGCTTTGAGGTCCGGGCCATGGGCAACATTGTGGTAGAGGGCGTTGTGGAGGCCAGCACCGTGGAGGCCGGCGGCGACCTGATAATGGTCAAGGGGGCCCAGGGAGGCAACCAGGCGGTGCTCCGGGCCAACCACAGCCTGTTTGCCAAATATTTGGAGAACTGCTGTGTCTACGCCAGGGAAAATTTGCAGACGGACTGCATTATCAACTGCGATGTCTACTGCGACGGGGTCGTGGAGGTGCGCTCCGGCCGGGGAACCATTATCGGCGGCAGCGTCTGGGCGGCCCGAGAAGTGAAGGCCTCCATTGTGGGGGCCCGCTCCGAGTGCCACACCGACATTTTTCTGGGGGGCCTGCCCTGCCAGGACTTTGACCGTGAACTGCTGCTGCGGGAGATCAGCAGTGCGGAGGAGAAAATGGCCCAGGTGGAGCAGCAGCCGGACAGTCCCACCAAGCTGACCCAGATGGGCAAGCTGCGGATGCAGCTGTCCTTAAACCGGATGAAGCTGGAGCAGGCCTCAAAGGAACTGGAGCAGCAGGAGGAGTCCCAAGAGGATCAGGGGCTGCGGCGGCTGACCTGCGGCGTGGCCTATCCCGGCACCTCCCTGACCATCGGCAGCGCCACCAGCCGCACCCGGCACGAGGTCCACGCCTGTATGGCCATGCTGGTGGGGGACGAAATCTCCTGGGGATGATATGGAAGGAGTGAGACCGTTTTGAATACCGCTCTGCCAAAGGATCAATTGCAGGAGGTACTGGACCGGATTACCCGGGAGGTGACCCGGGAGTCAGTGGGCATCCAGCTGGCCCAGGGGGAAAGCAGCCCCGGTGAGGACCTGTGTACGGTGCATATCGGCTTCAGCCAGGGCTTCCACTCCACGCTGTCTCTGCGGGCAGACACGGCCATGCTGACCCGGCTGACCCAGTCCTTTATCCAGGAGGAGAATGTGATCCCTCAGGACGTGGAGGATGTGGCCAAGGAGTATTTCAATGTGCTGTGCGGCCAGATCTCCTCCGCTCTGTTTCAGGCCACCAAAATTGCCTCCCGTTTCACCGTGCCCGCATTTCAGCAGGGGAGCTTCAGCCCGGAAGATTACCAGGAACAGTTTGTGCTCAGCTACGCCGATGAAAACAACGGTTCCGCTCAGCTGGTCCACTTTGTCCCTGTCACCGGGGAGCAGCCTGAGACAGGGGATACAACACAAACGAATGAAGAAAAGAGGAGATAGTATGGGAAAGCGTGTCATGGTTGTGGACGACTCCCGCATTCAGGAAATTCAGATGCGAAAGCTGTTGGAGGACAGCGACTACGAGGTAGTGGCCTATTTCCGCAGCGGAGAGGACGCCATTGCCGGCTATGGGCAAGCGGACCCCGATGTGGTGACCATGGATATCATCATGCCCGGTATGGACGGCCTGGAGACGGCCCGCGCCCTGCTGGAGGAGCACCCGGAAGCCCGGATCGTGATGGTGTCCTCCCTGGCCTATGAGGATACCTATGAGGAAGCCAAGACGCTGGGGGCCAAGGGCTTTGTGGATAAGCCCTTTGAGCGGGAGCGGCTGCTTCATGCGCTGGATGAGGCGCTGGCCAGCGAGGCATAACAGAATCAAGTCAGGGGGACGTCCGGGCGGCGTCCCCCTTCTGCTGGCTCCAGAGGGGGAAATCACGAAAGTTTGTGGGAGGAAAAGGGCAAAAATAGGTGAAATCATGATTATCCTGCCGCCTTCACGAATTGACTTCCCTATTTATCTATGGTATACTGTTGCGGAAACGGAGCGCTGCACGGGAGTGCGGTATTTTTGCGCACCAAGGGCGAGGGAGACGTGAGGACCATGCCAGATATAGTAGAGACAGAAGAGGCGTGTCAGAAGCCGGAAAAACCCCGGCCTCCCAAAGGGGAGCGGAAGCTCTGGATTTTGTTGGGAATAGCGGTGGCCTGTCTGGCACTGACCCTGGGCGCGTGGATTGGCTCTGCCCAATCGCCGGAGGACGTGTGGACAGGCAGCGAGGAAGAGACCATATCCGATACCATTGCACCCCGGCTGCTGGGGGTCCAGGACCTGACGGTGGCCATGGGCGGGACCGTCTCCTACCGGGAGGGGGTATCCGCCGTTGACGATGTGGACGGAGAAATCTCCTTTCAGGTGGACGCCGGAGCGGTGGACCTCACAACCCCAGGGGACTACCCGGTGATCTACTCCGCCCAGGACCAGGCGGGCAACCGGACTGAGGTCTCCGCCACGGTGACGGTGATTGAGACCCTCACCGTGGACCAGGACATAGAGGAACCCGACGAGGAGGACCCATCTGAGGGCGGCGGCCAGCCTGGCATCCCTCTGGACCAGATCACCCGGGAGGATGTGGACGCCCTGTCCGACCAGATTTTGGCCCGCATCACCAATGACAGCATGAGCCAACGGGAGAAGGCCAAGGCCATCTTTGATTTTGTTAACAAACATGTGCGGTATATCGGCACCTCGGACAAGTCCAGCTGGATTGTGGGCGCTTATGTGGGCTTGACCCGGGGGCGGGGGGACTGCTACAACTACTTTGCCTGCTCCAAGGCTCTGCTGACCCGGGCGGGCATCTCCAATGTGGATTTGCAGCGGGTCGGCGGTACCAGCCGGCACTACTGGCAGCTGGTGAACACGGGAGACGGCTGGTACCACTTTGACGCCTGCCCCCACCCCAACGGCTATCCCCTGTACGCCTTTATGATCACCGAGACCCAGGCGCGAGCCTACACCGAGCAGGCCAGCGCCGCCCGCCAGAACTACTATGTCTATGACTATGCCTCCTGTCCGGTGCGGGCAGTGGGGATGCCGGAGGAGGATTTGCCGCCTGAGGAGAATCCCGACGGCTCTCAGCTCCCGGAGAACCCTGACAGCTCCCAGCTCCCGGAGAATCCAGACGGCTCCCAGCTTCCGGAGAATCCTGACGGCTCCCAGCTCCCGGAGAATCCAGACGGCTCCCAGCTCCCGGAGAATCCAGACAGCGTTCAGCAGCCCATGGAGGAGTTTCCGGATTGGCTGAAGCCCGGCGATACCTCCAAACCGCCGTCAGAGGAGGGGCCGGAGGAGGCTCAGACTCCGGAGGGGTCCAGCAGCAGTCCGGAGGACGCCCAGCTGCCGGAAAATTCCGACAGCTCCCAGCTCCAAGAAAATCCCGACGGGTCCCAGCCGCCGGTACAGGAAGGGGAAAATCAGCTTGCAGCGTAATGTGTTGGAATATCTGGAGGCCACCGCCCCCCGTCTGCCCGACAAGGTGGCCTTTCACAACGGCGCCGAAGGGCTGACCTTCGGCCAGGTCTCCCAAGCCGCCCGGGGCATTGGCACCTTTTTGGCCCGGAAGGGGCTGGAGCGGGAGCCGGTGGTGGTTTTCATGGAGAAAAATCCCAAGTCGGTGGCCGCCTTTTTTGGAGTCGTCTACTCGGGCTGCTTCTATGTACCCATTGACGAGGAGATGCCCCTGTACCGAGTGGAGCTGATCTTCCAGACCCTCAATCCCCGTGCCGTCCTGTGTGACAGCAAGACCCGGGCTCTGGCGGAGGAGCTGGGCTGTACCGGCGGACTGTACGACTACGAGGAGGCGGCCGCCTGCCAGCCCGACCAGCCCCTGCTGGACCGCATCCGGGCCGCCCAGCTGGACACCGACCCGCTGTACATCGTCTTTACCTCCGGGTCCACCGGCGTACCCAAGGGGGTCATGGCCTGTCACCGCTCCGTCATTGACTACGTTGAGCAGCTGTCCGCCGCCCTGGGCTTCAACGAGGACACAGTATTTGGCAACCAGACCCCGCTGTACTTCGACGCCTGCCTGAAGGAGCTGTATCCCACCATCAAATTCGGGGCCACCACCTACCTCATTCCCAAGAGCCTGTTCCTCTTCCCCCTGAAGCTGGTGGACTATCTGAACGAGCACAAGATCAATACGGTGTGCTGGGTTGTGTCCGCCCTGACCATGATCTCCGGCCTGGGGGCGCTGAAAAAGACGGTCCCCCAGCATTTACATACCATCGCCTTCGGCAGTGAGGTGTTCCCCATCCGCCAGTTCAAGCTGTGGCGGGAGGCTCTGCCCCAGGCCAAGTTCACCAACCTGTACGGCCCCACCGAGGCCACCGGCATGAGCTGCTTCTACCATGTGGACCGGGATTTTGAGGAGGGAGACGCCATCCCCATCGGCGGTCCCTTCCCCAACACGGGCATTCTGCTGCTCACTGAGGACAATCTGCCCGCCGCCCCCGGAGAGGTGGGGGAGATCTGCATCCGGGGCACCTGCCTGACCATGGGCTACTACCGGATGCCCGAGAAGACGGCAGAGTGCTTTGTCCAGAATCCCCTGAACGACGCCTACCCCGAGCTGATTTACCGTACCGGCGACCTGGGGCGGTACAACGACCGGGGGGAGCTGGTGTTTGTCTCCCGTAAGGACTATCAAATCAAGCACATGGGCCACCGGGTGGAGCTCCAGGAGATCGAGGCCGCCGCCGCGACCCATCCGGAGGTGGCCGCCGCCTGCGCCGTCTTTGACCCGGAGAAGGACCGCATCCAGCTGTACTACACCGGCGGGGCGGAGCCAGGGGAGCTCACCGCCTTTTTGAAGAGCCGCCTGCCCCGGTATATGATCCCCAACCGCATGGAGCGGCTGGAGCGCCTGCCGCTGACCCCCAACGGCAAAATCGACCGCAAGGCCCTGGCAGCGGGCCAGGTCCCGGCGGGCGTTTAAAGAGTCCCTGCCCCTGTTGAGGGCAAATTCAGAATACAAACAGGAATTCAAACTCGAATCATCACAATTAGTATTTAAAGTTAAGGGAGAATTATTATGGAAGAACTGTTGAGCATCCTGCGGGAGATCCATCCCGACGTGGACTTTGAGACCTGCAATACCCTCATCGACGACCAGATTCTGGATTCCATCGACATCGTGACCCTGGTGGCCGAGATCAGCGACGCCTTCGACGTGGAGGTCCCGCCCGAGGCCTTGGTGCCGGAGAATTTCAACTCCGCCAAGGCCCTGTGGGAGATGATCCAGCAGCTGGACGAGGCCTAACCGGAGATGAGTTTTGCTTCAACCCAGTTCCTGGCCTTCTTTGGAGTCCTTTTCCTGCTGTACTACACCCTCCCCAGGCGGTTCCAGTGGAAGCTGCTGCTGGTGGGGAGCCTGTTTTTCTACAGCTTCGCCGGCTGGTGGTGCCTGATTTACATTGGCGTCACCACGGTGACCACCTGGTTCACCGCCCGGAGGATGGCCGCCTTGGCCCGGGAACAGGACGCCTGGCTGAAGGAACACCGGGCGGAGCTGTCCAAGGAGGAGCGCAAGACCCGGAAGGCTCAGGACAAGAGGGTACGCTTTCGCTGGCTGCTGGGCTGTCTGCTGCTGAACTTCGGCATTCTGGCGGTGGTGAAGTACACCAACTTCGTGCTGAGCAACATCAGCGGCGTACTGGCCCTCTTCGGTGGGGGGACCCTGCCAATTTTCTCCCTGGTCCTGCCCATGGGCATCTCCTTCTACACCTTCCAGGCTATGGGCTACCTTATTGACGTCTACTGGGGCAAGTGTCCGGCGGAGGGCAGTCTGGGAAAATTTGCCCTTTTTGTCACCTTCTTCCCCCAGCTGATTCAGGGACCTATCAGCCGCTTTGGCGACCTGAGCCCCACTCTGTACGAGGAGCACCCCTGGAACGGCCGGCAGATTGCCATGGGCGGGGAGCGCATCCTATGGGGACTGGCCAAGAAGCTGATCGTGGCCGACCGGCTGGCCATCCCTCTGCGAACCCTGGTGGCCGACCCGGAGCAGTACAGCGGGGTATATGTGCTGGCGGTGATCTTCCTCTATGCCGTCCAGCTCTACGCCGACTTCACCGGCGGCATTGACATCACCATCGGTGCGGCCCAAATGCTGGGCGTCCAGGTGACAGAGAACTTCATCCGGCCCTTCTTCTCCAAGAACGTGGCGGAGTACTGGCGGCGGTGGCACATCACCATGGGTACCTGGTTCCGGGACTACCTCTTCTACCCCATGTCGGTATCCAAGCCCATTTTGAAGCTGCACCAGAGGTGCCGGAACCGGTTTGGCCGCTTCGGCAAGCACGTCTCGGTCCATACATGCAGCCTGATCCTCTGGTTCGTCACCGGAATTTGGCACGGGGCCAGCTGGAACTTTATTGTCTGGGGTATGCTCAACGGCATTGTGATTATCATCTCCCAGGAGCTGGAACCCCTCTATGACAAGTTCCACGCCCGTTTTCCCCGCCTGCGGGGAAGCCGGGGCTGGGACCTGGTCCAGATACTGCGCACCTTCTGGCTCATGGGGGCCATCCGGGTCCTGGACGTATACCGGGACGTACCCCTCACCTTCCGCCAGCTGGGCACCGTGGTCACCTCCCTCCGGCCCCAAGCGCTGTGGGACGGCTCCTTCCTGGAGCTGGGGATCGGCGCCGGGGACTGGCTGGTGGCCGCTGTGGGTGCAGGCGCCATGCTGGTGTGCAGTCTGCTGGGGCGGCGGGAACCGGTGCGGCAACGGCTGACCCGGGAGCATCCCCAGCTGGCCTGGGCCGGGTGTACGGCGCTGGTGCTGCTCATTGTGATTTTCGGGGTGTACGGCATCGGTTTTGACGCAGCCCAGTTTATCTACAACCAATTCTAGGGGGGCGGAGCTGTGAAAAAGACGATTTTAACCGCCGCCCTCTGGTGCTGTATCGGCGGCGCGGCTCTGTATTTCCTCAACGCGCTGTTTATGCCCAAATACATGAGCGAGGTCCCCGAGGGGGCGCTCATTGCGGAGTACTACCAAGAGGAGACCGGCCACGACGTAATCTTCATTGGGGACTGCGAGGTCTATGAGAACTTCTCCCCTGACCTGCTGTGGCGGGAGTACGGCATCACCAGCTACATTCGGGGCAGCGCCCAGCAGCTGATCTGGCAGTCCTACTATCTGATGGAGGAGACACTGAAGTACGAGACCCCCAAGGTGATGGTCTTCAACGTCCTGTCTATGAAGTACGGCCAGCCCCAGAGCGAGGCCTATAACCGGCTCAACCTGGATGGAATGAAGCTTTCCAGGCAGAAGCTGGCTGCCGTCCGGGCCTCCATGACGGAGGAGGAGAGCTTTCTCAGCTACCTCTTCCCCTTGCTGCGCTTTCACGACCGGTGGGGGGAGCTGACGGGGGAGGACGTGAAGTATCTCTTCCACCGGGATATGGTGTCCGACAGCGGCTATCTGATGAATGTCCAGGTCCGCCCGGCGGAGAACGTGCCCCCGGGCAAGCCTCTGGCCAACTACGACTTTGCCCCGGTGTGCTGGGACTATCTGGACAGGATGGCCGACCTGTGCCAGGAGTACGGCGTTCAGCTGGTGCTCATCAAGGCTCCCAGCCTCTACCCCTACTGGTACGACCAGTGGGAGGAGCAGATCAAGGACTACGCTGCCCGGCGGGGTCTGCCCTACCTCAACTTCCTGAAGCTGACAGAGGAGCTGGGCATCGACTTCAACACCGACACCTACGACAGCGGCCTGCACCTGAACCTGTATGGGGCGGAGAAGCTGTCCCGGGGGTTTGGGACCTGGCTGACCCAAAACTGCCCGGTGGAGGACCGCCGGGGTCAGGAACCCTATGAGGCCGTCTGGCAGGAAAAAAGCGCCGTCTACGCCGCCCGGAAGGAGCGGCTGGAGGCGGAGTGGAATGAGTTGAATGAAGGAGGATCATCATGAAACGAACATTGCTATGCGCCCTGCTGGCCCTGGCGGCTGTCCTGTCGCTGGCGGCCTGCGGCGGAAAACCCGGAAGCGCCGGTTCAGGAGACAGTCAGACGGGCCAAACCAGCCAGGGCGGCCAAGCCAGCTCCGGGGACCAGTCCCGCCAGCCCGGCGGCGCCGACGTGGGGGAGTATGTCTTCCGCGCCAACGGAGTCAACGTGTCCATCAACGATGATATGGCCGGCGTGCTGGCCGCTCTGGGAGAACCCCAGAGCTACTTTGAGGCGGAGTCCTGCGCCTTTGAGGGTCTGGACAAGACCTACACCTACTCCGGCTTTGTCATCACCACCCGGCCCGAGGGGGAGAAAGATTATGTCAACTCCATCCTCCTCACCGACGACAGCGTGACAACCCCGGAGGGGATCTTCATCGGCTCCTCCGGCGACGACGTGATTGCCGCCTACGGCCAGAGCCCCGCCGGCTTTGCAACTCTGCTCACCTACACCAAGAACGGCACCGTCCTGAACTTTGTGCTCAGTGAGGACAAGGTGATCTCCATCGAGTATCTGGCAGAGTGACTTTGAACAGGGACGGAAACTCCACTGCTGCCGGACAAAAATCCCCCTTACGCGGATGCACAGCTCCGCATAAGGGGGCGTTTTTATAGTCAGACGGGAGAAGCGGAAATCCTCTGGAAAACCCGGCAAAGGCCGGCAGTCCTGGGACAAATTGGAGCGGAATCTCAAAGGTCTACAAGCTCTGTGCGCCGGTCTATATCCTGTCAATGCGCCACACCATCCACCTAATCCGCTCACTCTGTAAGAACAAACAGTGTCCCCAATTTATGGGTTCTTCTCCAACCAGCGAACTGCACAGTGGGCCAGACAGGCGGAACCGATGGGACAGACCTCCTCATTGAACCGGACCCTGGGATTGTGGGCGGGCGCGTCTCCCCGCTCGTCCAGATAGCCGGCTGAGAGGTACATAAATACGCTGGGGACCTTTTCTGCAATGACCGCAAAGTCCTCAGATGCACTGGCCGACATATCGGGGACGGGGGTCAGACCGGGGACCGGCAGCCCCTGCATATAGCCCACCATTTCCTCTGTCATGGCGGCATCGCAGACCAGCGGCGGCACCTGGGAAATCATCTCAATTTCAGCCGACCCTCCAAATACCGCTGTGGTCCCCTGGACGGCCTCCTTCAGCCGCCGCACCAGCTTCTCCCGGCTGGCGCTGTCGTCGGTGCGCAGAGTCCCCTGAAGAACGGCGGTGTCGGGAATGATGTTAGGGGCGGAACCCGCAGAGAAACTGCCAATGGTCAGCACACAGGCCTTGCTGGGGGCCGCCTCCCGGGCAATCAGCGCCTCCAGAGCCAGATAGATATGGACTCCAATATTGATGGGATCAATGGAACTGTGGGGATAGGCGCCGTGGGCTCCCTGGCCGTGGACGGTGATCCGAAAGCCGTCCACAGAGTACATCATGGTCCCGCCGCTGTTGTACATGAACAGGCCAACCGGCATCCTGCCGGAGCCCACATGGTAGGCCAGCGCCCCGTCCACACCATCCAGAATACCATGAGCCATCATGTCACGCGCGCCCTCGAAGGTCTCCTCGGCAGTCTGGAACATAAACCGGATCCGGCCGGACAGCTTAGATTCCTGTTCCTTCAGCAGCTTGGCCGCCGTCAGCAGCATAGCGGCATGGAAATCGTGGCCGCAGGTGTGGGCCTCGGTGCCGGTGGGACAGGCAAAGCTCTCACCGCTCTCCTCTGGCATGGGCAGCGCGTCCATATCCGCCCGGAGCAGAAGAGTCCTGCCTCCCTCCCGGCCCAGCTCCGCCGTCACACCATGGCCGCAGGGGCGCGGCTCCAGACCATAATTTCTCAATTGCTCCATCACGTAGGCCTGGGCTTTGGGCATATTCAGGCCCACCTCTGCGTGGCTGTGCAGCCATCGGCGGTGGGCAACCGTCTCCTCGCGCAGCTCCAGCGCCTGTTCATAAAAATTCATAGCGATCCCACCTCATTAGGACTGTAAAATCCCGGAAAAGCGTCGAGTAAATTGTAGCAAAAGGCGACGGTTTCGTCAATAGCGCTGGCGTCCGCCCCAGGGCAGCAGCATGCTTGGAGAAACGTCCGCTGTAAATCCTCTGGCCTTTCCTGAATGCGATCAATTCCTGGGTTGTAGTTTATCATATTTTCCGATTATTTAAAATGGGGCGGCCCCTGATCTGCACTGCAAAATATAGTGGCATTTCTGGAAATATGTGATACAATGAAAAGGGGTGTCTCAATTGCTGAACAAAGGTACTGGGAAGTTCAAGCAAAAGCTTTTGAAATCAGTCTCTCGAAAAATGGTTCTTCTGCTGCTCATCTCGGCGCTGATTTTCACCATGGGGCAGTATGCTGTGATCCTGATCGGCAATGAGACGAACGCCCGCAGCCATCTCCGGGAGCTGGAGGCGTCCTACCAGCAGCTTGACCATATTGACGCCGCCTTTCTGCAGGACGAAGCGACCATACAGGCGGCCCAGGCGGTGTTGAGCGGAGAGCAGGGGGCCGCGCGGCTCCAGCAGCTGGTACGCAGGCTGAATCTGCAAAGTCCGGTCTCCAGCGAGTTTATCCTGAGCGACCTCCACGGCAATGTTCTGGCGGCGTCCTTCCCCGGAAGCACCCTCTCATCCTATTTATGGAACTACAACGCCGCCATCTGCTACCATGCCCGCAGCTGTGAGGAGGACGAGATTTACCGCTCCGTCTACTACGACAACAGCACCTATTCCGACCGCATGTTTGTGAAACCGGTCTATCGGGACTCCACCCTCCTGGGCTTTTTGACCCTCTATCTCTCCGGCGCCGGGTGGAACTACGACCTGTCTGAGACCAATTTCGACGGTGTAATTACCGACCTCCGGGGCAACATCATGTACAGCAGCAAGCAGGCCTTCGCCTCGGTAGACAACAAATTCAGCTGCAACAGGCATGGCTCTGTGGAGCTCAATGGGCTGCGCTACTGGATTCTCGGCGAGACCACCGCCGACGGCCGTGCCATCATTTATTCTCTGGTCTACTATCCCCGCAATGACGCCCTGACCACCGGTCTGATTGCCCTGGCCCTGGCCGCTGCAGCCTGGTACATTACAGCAAGGAACGTATTCTCGGTCATGGCGGACAGCAACGCCGCCAGTGTGGAGTATTTAGTGCAGGAGCTCCGGTACATCCGCACAACAGATTCCGGGCACCGCATTGTGATGGACAGCGACGACGAGTTCAGCGAGGTGGCGCATCAGACAAACTATATGCTGGACGCGCTCAAGGAACTGAACGAGCGCAATACCGAGCTTCTGCGTCGGAACAACCGCATTGAGATTGAACAGCTTACCGCTCAGATGAACCCCCACTTTCTCTACAATACGCTGGAGGTCATTCGGGCTCTGGCGCTCTTTGACGGGGTCAAGGCCGAGCAGGTCATTACAGAGCTGACCCAGGTGCTGCGTTACAGCGTGGATTTTTCCCGGGATGAGGTGCCGCTCCGCGACGACATTTTTTACATCCAAAATTATCTCAATATTCAAAAGGTCCGTTTTGGCGACCGCTTCCACTGCCAGCTGGACATTGCGCCCGAGTGTTTGACCTGTATGGTACCAAAGCTCCTGCTTCAGCCCCTGTTGGAAAACAGCATTAAGTACGGCTTTCGCAATACCATGGATCTCCACGTCCGTGTGGAGGGCCGGCTGGAGGGCGGGACGCTCCTGTTTCGTGTGGCCGACGACGGAGGCGGGATGGAGGAGGAACAGGCGCTGGAGCTACAGGCACAGCTGGCCTCCCACGACCGCAACTCCCCCTCCATCGGACTGCGGAATTTGTCCCGCCGTCTATATCTGAAATACGGCAGCAAAAGCGGCGTGGAAGTGTTGAACGACGAGGGGCGGGGCTTTGAGGTACTCGTCCGCATTGAGGATCGGAGGGAGCCGGCATGTATCAAGTCTTGATTGTAGAAGATGAGGAGATTATCCGCAAGGGGTTGGTATATGGCATCCCCTGGAGCGATATGGACTGCTGCGTTGTGGGGGAAGCTGCCAATGGCGTGGAGGGCGTCCAGCAGATCAACAAGCTGAACCCAGATATTGTCATTGTGGACATCAATATGCCGGTAAAGGACGGCCTGGAGATGCTGCGCGAGACCATTAGCAGCCACCATTTTTCCTCGGTCATCCTCTCGGGCTACTCCAGCTTTGACTATGCGAAGACTGCCATGCACCTGGGCGTAACGGAATATCTGCTCAAGCCCATCAACCGGGAGGAACTTTGGACGGCGGTGGAACACGCCAAGCAGCGCCAGGAGATGCGTCATGCGTGGGTCGACCGCCGGCAGGAGCAGGGGGAACTTCTGCACCTACAGCTGATCCAAAAGACGGTGGACGAGGAAACCGATCAGGTTGTGCGCCAGATGCTGGAATTCATCGAACAGCATTTCAGCGAGAAGATTGTGATGCAGGATGTTGTCAGCAGCCTGAATTATAGTGAGACATTTTTGAATAAACGCTTTAAAAAGGTAACTGGTATGACCTTTACCGAATACCTGAACCGGTTCCGCATTCAGAAGGCGGTGGAAATCTTAAACAAGGAGAGCACCTCCTCCCCCGAGGTGGGCTATCTCTGCGGCTTCAGCACACCCAAGTACTTTAAGGATGTATTCCGCAAATACGTGGGATGCACGCCCAAGGAGTATCGGGAGGCGGCCCGGAAGCATCAAAAATGGCCTGAGACCCAATAGGGATCTCAGGCCATTGTGTTTTGATAACGGCCCCGTCTGGGGAATGGCGGGGCCGCAGGAAGAAGAAACCGCAATCAGTGGAGGTCAGCCCACATGGAATTCCACTTGTCCATGATGGCGCTCTTGTTGCTGGCCAGATAGTCGAAGTCCAGGTCCACCAGGCCCAAGGTGCTGTCGTCGGGCAGGCCGCACAGGGACAGGTCACACTGGCCGTTGGAACCGCGGCCGGCGGAGACGGACGCACGGGCGTCCTGGAACTCGGCGGAGGACAGCAGGTCCATCATGGCCTTGGCGGCGGGCAGGTTGGGGGCGTCCTTCACGATGGCGGCGCCGCCGGCCATGGCGGTGTTGCCCTCGGACATATAGACGCACTTCACATCGGAGGCGCCGTCGTTAATGAGGGCGGCCACCGTGGACTCATAGGACAGGCCGGCCACGTACTCGCCGTTGATGACCAGGTTGTACACGTCCTTGGAGGAGGTGGTGGAGAAGCTCAGGGGCATCAGCTTGGAGATATAATCCCAGCCCTTGTCGTCGTCAAACTTGTCACCCATAACCGCCAGGATGGTCTGGACCTGCCGCCAGCCGGAGGAGGTGGCGTCGGGAGCGGCCAGAATGATCTTGCCGTTGAGGGCGTCGTTGATCAGGTCGTTATAGCCGTTGATGGTGACGCCCAGTTGGGACTCCAGGGCGGTGTTGACGATCAGGCACATCACCTGGACATCGTAGAAGGTGTAGTAGCCGGCGGGGTCGTGGTAGAGCTGCTCCGCGTCGCAGGCGGCGGTGTAGGGCTGAAGAATGTCGTGGTAGGTGTCGCCGTCCGCCGCGAACATGCCGCCGATGACCACGTCGGCGTCGCACTGCTCGTCGCCGCGGATGCGGGTGGCCAGGGTGCCCACGGAGTCGGCCTGGATCTCGATCTCACAGTCGGGATAGTACTTGCTCCACAGGTCCACCAGGACCTCCTGCTGGGTCTCCTCCATGGTGGTGTAGACGGTCACCTTGCCGGTGATGGTGGAGGGGTCGCTGACGTAATAGGGCAGCTGGCTGCCGGATGTGGCAGCACCTCCGGCTCCTCCGGAATTGGCAGGGGACTGGGCGGGGGGTGTGCTGCTGCCGCCGCCGGACGCGCCGCCGTTCCCGCCGCCGCAGGCGGTGAGGGAGAGTGCCATGGCCAGAGCCAAAAGCAGAGATACATACTTTTTCATCTTAATTTCCTCCTATTTTTTTATAATAATGTTTCCCCAAACATTATTGGCAAGAACCTACATCCGGACGTTGTCCAGATCCGTAAAGTGGAGATAGACGATCAGACACAGCACCGTCAGCGCCATGGTGATGGTGGCAAACACTGCGGCCACGCCATAGGTGCCGTTGACAATGGCGGCGTAGGTGCTCAGGGTCAGGGTGATGGTGCGGTTGTTGTACAGAATGACGCCGGAGGACATCTCCGTAATGATGGATACAAAGCTCAGCACCGCACCAGAGATGATGCCGCTTCCCATCATAGGGACGGTAATCTTGACGAAAGCGGACAGGCGGGGAGCACCCAGGCTCAAAGCCGCCTCCTCGATGGAGATGGGGATTTTCATCATAGCCGCCGTGGCCGAACGGCTGGTAAAGGGCATTCGCCGGATCGCCAGGGCAATGACCATAATACCGATGGTACCGGTAAAGGCCAGCGGTTTGCGGGAGAAAGCCAGGATCAGGGAGATACCAATAACTGCGCCCGGCATGATATAGGGCAACATGGAGATGGTATCAATGGTGTGATTGAGCACATTGCTCCGGCGGACCACCAGGTAGGCGATTAAAACGGCAATGACAACGATAATGGCCAATGTGATAACGCTGATGAGCAGGGTGTTGCTGATGGAGCGGGTGAGCAGCTTCTGCATAGCTTTTTGGTAGTTTTTCAGGGAATAGCCGGGCTGGAGAATGGTATTGTTGTAATTACGGAAGGACATATTGACGATGTAAAGCTGGGGAAGCATAGCCACGCCTACCAGGACATAGCAAAATCCGTGCATTAGGAAGCCGCCGACACCTTGGGGCTTCTTGGGGTCAATGGGATGGAGAGAGTTGATGGTAAACTTAAAGTGGCTGGTGGCAACCTTCTGGATGATGAAGATCACAGCGGTCACCACCACGGCAATCACGCTGGTAGCGGCGGCAAAGTGATAGTTGGAGCCGTTTTCACCCAGAAACTGGTTGTAGATCAGTACAGGGAAGGTGCTGTAGCCCCGGCCAATCAGCGCCGGGGTCCCGAAGTCCGCAAAGGAGCGCATGAACACCAGCAGTGCGCCAGCCAGAATGGTGGGCATGGTCAGCGCCATGGTGACCCGCTGAAAGCGGTCCAGACCCTTGCAGCCCATACTCTCAGCGGCCTCCAGCAGGGAGTTGTCAATATCCCGGAACGCACCGTTCATATAGATTACAATCAGAGGAAACAGCTTCAATACCTGAACAAACACGATACCGCCAAAGCCGTAGATGGAGACGGTGGGCAGCCCCAGAGAGGCGATAAACTTGGTAATCAGACCGGAATTGCCCAGCAGCAGGATCCAGGCGTATGCGCCGATAAACGGGGCAGACATGGTACACAGCAGGCACAGGATCAGCAGGACCTTGCGCCCTTTGAGGCGGTAGAAGGAATAGAAGTAGGAGAAGGGAATCCCAATCAGCAGAGAAAAGACCGTGACCACAAGGGCAATCTTTACACTGTTGAAGATGGAGACATAGTAGTAGGACTTGCTGAAGAATTCCTGAAAAGCGTCCAGGGAAAAGATGCCGTCTGTATACACTGCCTCTATGAGAAGGCGGCCGATGGGATAGACCAGAAAGAACAGGAAGAGCGCCAGCAGGCAGAGAGAAACGACGCTCCAGATGTCAAACCGCGCTTTTTGGGTACTCATATCCCCACCTCCGGAAGCTCAACGCTATTTTTCACGCCGGTCATCAAGCTCAGGGAGGTCTCCTTATCAAAGACGTTGACCTTTCCGGCGTTAATGGTGAGGACAATGGAGCTGCCGGGCTGGATGATGGAATCGATCTCGGATTCCTGGATAATCTCCACCTCCTCGCCACTCTCAAGCTGGGCAAAATAGTGGGTGTTGGGGCCCAGGAACACACTGTCCCGCACAATCGCTTTCAAACCCTCCGCTGTCTCGCCGGCCCGCCATACCTTGAACTCCTCTGGACGGATTGAGAGGGTCACCTCTTTATGGCCCACAGCGTCGGGGCGGATGGTGTGGAAGGGGAGGCGGTAACTGCCGCAGACAGTGATACAGGCCTGGCCCTTTTCCTCACTCATCTGGCCGGTAATCAAATTGGTCTTTCCAATGAAGGTGGCCACAAACACGTCGGCGGGGCGCTGGTAAATATTTTCCGGCTTGCCGCAGTGATGGATCACGCCGTCCTTCATGACGGCAATCCGGTCGGAAATGGCCATTGCCTCCTCCTGGTCATGGGTCACGTAGACGGTGGTAATGCCCACCTCATGCTGAATACGCTTGATGATGGTACGCATCTCAACCCGCAGCTTGGCGTCCAAGTTGGAGAGCGGTTCGTCCATCAGCAGAACATCAGGCTCAATGACCAGGGCCCGGGCCAGGGCAATCCGCTGCTGCTGTCCACCGGAGAGCTGCTCCGGCATCCGGTCGGCATAGTCGTCCACATGGACCAGCTTCATAAACTTATCGGCCTCTTGGCGCATCTGATCCTTGGGCATATTCCGATACTTCAAGCCGAATTCCACATTTTTGCGCACAGTCAGATTGGGGAAAATGGCGTAGTTCTGAAACACCATGCCAATGCCGCGCTTGCCGGGTTCCACGTTGTTGATCTCCTTGTCATTGAAGCGAAAGGAACCGCCCTCAATGCTGTTAAACCCGGCAATCATGCGCAGAAGTGTGGTTTTTCCACAGCCGGAGGGCCCCAGCAGGGTAAAAAACTCCCCGTTGGCGATCTTCACAGACAGGTCTGGAATGACAGTCAGATTGCCATACTTTTTGATTGCATGTTCAATAGAAATGGTAACACTCATAAATACTTCCCCCAGCATCCATAAAATAAGTAGTTGTCAACCGACCGGCGAAGAAGATGAAACAGACGCCTTTTAAAAAGCTAGTCTTTGATTGTTTCCATTATACACAAAAGAGGCCCCCTTCGCTACCCAATATTTCATCCAAAAAGCCAAAAAAGAAAACGAAATTTTGCCGCCTGCCTGCATGACGCCCCCCGCTGAAAAATGTCAATTACCCTCTCCCCTCCCCTCAGGCAATTGCAAAATCCTCCCATTTGTGATATAATACAGTCCATCAAAATATGTTCGAATCAGGAGGAATTTTCAATGAGCAGACGCCTGCGTACTGTCCTCATTGCGGCCCTCTCTCTGGTGTTTGCCGCAAGTCTGGGTGGCGTGGTCTGGCACGAGCTTGACCAGCGAAAGGGCGAGGCGGCCAACCAGGAGGCGGAGGTCCTGGTAGGTGAGCCCGACTTCTCCGCTCTGCCGCCGCCCACGCTGACTCCCCTGCCGCCGCCCCAGGAGGAGACGGAGGAGACAGAGGAAAAGGAGCCGGTGTACGTAGACCCCTACGCCGACGCCCTCCGTGACATGGATTTTTCCGCACTCCAGGAGATCAATCCCGACGTGCTGGGCTGGTTCCTCATTCCGGGGACGGACATCTCCTACCCGCTGCTCCAGGGCCGGGACAACAACCAGTACCTCCGCCGCAGCTGGAAAAAGGAGTACAGCCGGATGGGCTCCATCTTTCTGGAGAGCCAGAACAGCGACAGTCTGGAGGACTTCAACACCATTGTCTACGGCCACCGGATGCGCAACGAGACCATGTTCGGCAAGCTGAAGTACTTCAACGCACTGAGCTACTGGCAGGACCACCCCTGCGTCTACATCACCAACGGCAGCGGGACCCGCAAGTACAACATCTTCGCCGCCTACGAGGTCAGCGTCACTGGCCTGACCTACCGTATCGGCTTTGACAGCAGCCAGGCAAAGCAGGAATACATCGACTGGTGTCTGTCCCAGTCCGTCCTTGATACAGGGCTAACGCCCACGGTGGACGACAAAATTCTTACGCTGTCCACCTGTTCCGGCGACACCACCTACGCAACCCGGTGGATCGTACAGGCCTACATGCCCGCCGCCGTCCCGAAGGAAGCGTCCCAGCCGTCTGAGGCTCCGCAGGAATAAAAAACGAGGTATCCGAAACCGGATACCTCATTTTTATCACGTATTTTCCTTGCGGTTGGTGACCATCAGCAGCACGATGCCACCGCCGCTGAGGACGGCCAGCGCCAGCCACAGCACCACCGCGCCGGAGTCGCCGGTCTGGGGCGGCATACCCTCCAGGGGCACGCCCTCCTCCAGGATTTCCTCCTCCGTGGGACGCTCCTCCAGGGGGACCTCGGAGTCAGGGATATCAGTCACCTCCAGGGGGACATTGGGGTCAGTGATATCCTCGGTAGGCGGAGTGGTGGGACCGCCCGGGTCGCTGGGCCCGGTGGGGTCCGTGGGGCCGGGAGGCGTGGGGGTATCGGGGCCAGGATCAGGGTCAGGACCGGGGTCGGGCTCGGTCTCGATGGTGTCCGCGTAGAAGACCCAGTCGATGTAGGCCGCCGCATTGGCAAACTCGTTGCCCATGGTCAGGGCCACCTCCAGGTCCACGTTCAGCTCCACGCTCATGCCCGGGGTGAAGGTGCCCAGCAGCACGCCCTCCAGGCCAGTCCCCTCGCCGATACTCACGCCGCCGATATTGGCGTCCGCGGTCTCACCGGCTGTGGCTCTGCGGCTCACCCGAATGTTAAGTTGGTCCAGGAAGCCGGGGGTGGAGCGCTGGATCGTATGGGCGCCGCCCTCGGGAGTCTGCGCCTGCGAACATTCCCGGGCGTAGAGGAAGATACGGTAGTTCTGGCTGTTAGTGGGGGCGGCGTTGACCCGGATGGTCTGCCGCAGCGTATCGCCGGGCATGACTCCCTTGAAGTCCAGGAACAGGTCGTTTTGATCGCCGCCGTTGATGGCAAACCGGGCCTGCCCCCCCGACTCGGAGAGGGTTACGCCGCTGTCCAGCGCCAGGGTCTGCGCGGCAAGGGCTCCGTTCGCCATACTCACCACACATACCGCCGCCAGGAGGGCGGTCAAAACGCGGGAAACTTTTTTATTCTTCATGTTCTCCGCCTCCTTTTAGTTGGCCTGGGGCTCGACATCGGGAATTGTCCACGCCCAGCCGGCATCTTTTAGCGCATTCTCCGTGGCCTGGACGGATTGGCTCAGAATGGTGACCTGGAGTCGGGCGCCCGCAGGGCCCTGGTCTTGGATAGGCTTACAAGAGGTAATCAAAACCGGAGATGTTGTTTCTGCTTCCACAACATCACGGCAATACCAGTAACTGTCGCCACCTTTCAGCCATCCATTCTCGTTATAGCTGATGAGGTACTCCAACTGCTCCTTCGGGGTCTCCACCAAAAGATTACCCTGGCTGTCAACCCAATTGACCACCACTTTTGCCCGGACATAGACGTCAACATTACTGCCTGTGTTGTCAAAGGCCACATTTTTCTTTTCCTGCTCATTGAATGTCTCGGTGACAGTGGTGGTCACTTCGCCAGGCTGGAAGGTGTTCTTCACCTCTTGAGTCTGGAGGATGATGTAGGCCAGCGTGCCGCCCACGGAGACTGACAGGACCATGACCAGCGAGAGCACCAGCAGCGCCGCGCGCTTGGTCATATGTGGGGTCTTCTTGGTACATTTTCCATTATACATAACTGGTCACCTCCTTAAATCCCTTCATCTTGCTTCTCAGGAAGAATTGCGTCAAGGGTGATACGGGGCTCAATCGTCTTGTTCACACACAGGAAGGTGTTCACTTTGACGTCCTCGTTGGACAGCCACTTGGTGTTCGTCAGCTTGTTGGTAATGATAACGGTACCAGACTCGATATCACCGCTCCGCAACTGAACCGGTTGCTCATCCCCGCCCTGAACAGTGTACCGCCAGGACCAATTACCGTCCTCTGTGACTGTGTAAGAACCTACGGGCAGACCGGTGATTGTCTTGGAGCCTGCACCAGTGATGAAGATTTCGGTGTTCACAGTCTCGGCCAGGGGGTTGCCAGTACCTTTGATGGTAAACAGGAAGCTGTCCGTGTTGCTGTACACAGCACCATCAATCATCTTTGTTACAGTCAACTCACGGGCCTTCACGTGGACGTAGAAGCGGTAGATATCCTCGGCGGGCATCTTGGGATTGAGCGTGCTGGGCGCATCCAAGTTGCAACCCTCGTGGTTCCAGTGGAAGGTAACGCAGTTGTTGATGTTGTGCGGAGTAGTCGCACCGGCGGGGATGTACTCTGTCATGTTGCCAACCTTAACCTGAACTGCAACAGGAACAGCTTCATTGTTGAAGTATTGTTTATCATACAGTTTGGAAGTGTCAAGGCTATAGCCTGTAATTGTAACATTGGGCTTGATGTTCTTATCAGGCATCACCAAGTTTGCGTAGTCAACCAATGTACCAGGATAAGTCCAATTAACGGAGTAGAGCTTAGCACCGTCCTTCTCGAAATTAAAGGTTGTCGCATCCTCACCCTTATAAGCCTCAGTATCGATGAAGGTGATTTCAGGCTTGAACACGTGGACCAGGAACTCGCCGGCATCATTGGGGAGTGTGGTCTGGTTGAGTTGAATGTCATCACAGCCCTTGTGGGCGAAGTTCACAACATCCTGGTTCAACTTTGTCCCGTCCGCACTACGATGCTGAATAGAGGTATCCATGGTACTGAACTTGACACTCTCCACGAAAGCGTAGTAGTCACGAACGATGTGGTTTTCATGGCCCAAAGCCTTTACACGTCCCTTAATTTCATAGGTCAATTCGGGGGCAACGCCTTCCATTTCCACATTTGTACTTGTACTAAGCGTCTCGCCGTGTTTCCATACTACTGTAGCATTCTCGCCATTGTCGTTCAAGTTGGGCTGAACTGTCAAATAGGTCCGCATATCAGGGAAGGTAACAGTGGGGGTGTAGACATTGACGGTAACAGCGGCCTTAGCCTCGGTGCTCTTGATTTGCGCTGTGCCTGCACTGGAAGGATCAGCGGGCTGGCTAGGCTCCAGGTAAGCCGTGACTTCCACGTTCTTGTCCGTCTTGTAGTCGTAATCACCCAGAGGACTGCCGCTGCTCATATTCAGCTTAGGATTGTTGCCCTCCTTGGCGATATAAGCGATTTGCCAGGCCTCAACGTTCGCATCCTTTAGACTCACCAGGGTCTTGCCATTCAAAGCGTTACTGTCGCCGTAGTACACATTCCACTCACTGCCTTCCAGCTCGGGCGTATGTAGGGGAACGTTGGCTGTGGGGGAAGTATTTCCAAGGCCAACCTCGGGCTTGTCGCTGGTAGAAGTCATAAAGACGCCGGATGTATTCATGTCGTTGGTAGGTACGTTGTTGCCGCCCCAGAAGTCATCCTCAGCCTTAATGGGAATCTCAATAACCAACTTTTCTCCGTAGTAGTCGCCAGTGGGGTTTTCACCGTTGGGGTCACGGCCCGTCTCGGCAATGTACTTTTCATTGAAGTTAAATCCAGAAGCATCCACTACTTTTCCATTCGCCGTCACAGTATAAGACCCGGTTGTCCTGCTATCATCAAATGTTCCATTTGCAGTGTATGGAACACCATAGGCCTTCAAACCACTTGCATTACTGGTATTGACTTCAAAGTAAGGGCTGATTACATCGCGGACAACCGACTGGGCATTCAGTTGAACCGTGGTGCCGCCAGCACCAATTTGGTCGTTTATTTTTTCAAAAATTTTGTCCAAGTCACTAGCGGCAGCAGCTGTCAAATAATACCCCGCTTTTGTATTACACTCGGCATTTTTAGTAATTGTATACTTCTTTCCACTATGTAAAATACCCCAGCCAATCTTCTCACTTTTCAAGCCAACCTCTGTAGCTTTTGGTGCATTATTGGAAAGATAATTCAAAAAGCGGTTACCTGCTGGAACATCTACTTCGGGAAAATCCCCGCCAGGAAAGATTCCCCACTCATCTTTTTCCCAGCTTGAGTTCACAGTACCATCGCATCCGTCACCAAACAATTGCTCAGGATTCGATCCATTAAAAATACCAATTGTATATACTGCGACTCCGCTATTTTTTAGGTTAAGCGCAGAACTAATTGCATTATTGGCTAAACTGACTTCAAATTCAGTGCCCGAGGTCGGAACACCATCGGTAAAAACAATCACAACTTTTTTCCGTTCTGTATTCTGACCGTTGTAATTGTAGTCAGTACCCATCAGTTTCTCAGACTCTCCAACACCTTGATCTATTCTAGTGGCACCACTGGGGCTCTGGGGCAAATCATTTACTACCTTTTTTAGGGAATCCTTCCCTACCCCAACATCAATCCACCCCTGTTTCACCTGGGCACTACTTCCAAAAGTCACAATGGCCATTCTATGGTCAGCAGTACTTGTATAGTTGCTAGCAACTTTGTCAATAAAATTTGACACAGCATTCTTCATAGCAGTTTGACGTCTGTTGGCAACATTACTAGTTGAATTTCCATCAAAATCAAAGGCCATTGATCCAGACTGATCCAGCACTAGGACAATATCCACAGGCTTTATGTTGGTACTCTCAGTTATACTGTAAGTTCCGGTGACATAGGCCTCAATTTTCAAAGTACCAGTCTTTGTGGCAGAATCCCAAGCGGAAAGGATTTTGCTGGTCTGGATTGTGTCATCTTGGCTGTTCATTGCATGGGCTCTTCTAGGAGCACGATAGCTAGTCTCCACCTCCACAGCATGCATCAGAGGACCAGCTTCAGTAAAAGGAACCGATACAGGGGGAACATAACTTGCCTCAGCCAGTGCCTGAATGTGGGCCTCCAGCGCAGCAATCTGGTCCTCCGTCAGGTTCTTTTCCACTGCAATGATTTCTTCCTCGGTGTACTCATCCAGGATAGCCTCAAACTCTTCCATGGTCTGAGCCGCCATCAATCGGTCATACAGGTCCCCCTGCACGCCGCTGGGCAGACTCTCGAAGAAGGCCGCCAGCTCCGCCTTAACGTCCTCGGGCAACTGGTCGAACAGGCTGGCGAAAGCTTCTCTAATGGCATTAAACATGACCTTACTGGTAGCGCCCTTGAGGCTGGAGATCAGCTCATCCATTTTCTGCTGCTTCTCGGCCTCAGCAGCGGCGTTGGCATCGGTGGGAATGGTCTCAGTTTTGGTCTCGCCGCAGACGGAACAGGTAAAGGTGCGCACACCATCCTCGGTTGCGGTGGGCTCGGTGGTGACCACGCCCTCGTCCCAGCTGTGGCCCAGGGCGTCAATAGCCTCTGTCCTGGTCTCGCCGCACAGCTCGCAGGTCATGGTCTTCTCGCCGGTCTGGGTACAGGTGGCCGGGACCGTGATCTCCTCGGTCCAGGTGTGCTCCAGAACGCTGGTGGTCTCGGTCTTGGTCTCACCGCAGGCGGTACAGGTATACAGGACCTCGCCGCCCTGGGTACAGGTGGCCTCCGTGACCGTCTCGCCCTCGTTCCAGCTGTGGGGCAGCATCTCAACGGTCTCAGTCTTGGTCTCGCCGCAGTTGGCGCAGGTATACAGCACCTCGCCGCCCTGGGTACAGGTGGCCTCAATGACGGTCTCGCCGCCATCCCAGGCGTGCTCCAGAGGCTCGATGGTCTCGGTCTCCTCCGCACCGCACACGGTACAGGTCAGCCGCAGGGTCCCGGAGTGGCTGCATGTGGCCACCTCCACCACATCACTGCTCCAGCTATGGCCGGAGGTGGGGATGGTCTCGGTATAGCTGTCACCGCACTCACCGCAGGTAAAGGTCTTCTCGCCGTCGGCGGTGCAGGTGGGGTCAACAGAGGTGGTCTCGCTGTAGCTGTGGACGTGCTCCTCCTCACCGGGCTCAGAGACATCGCCAGGCTCCTCCTCACCCGGCTCCTCCTCGTCAGGCTGGGACGACACGTCGCCGGGTTCCTCTTCGGGCTGGGAGCTGTCGCCGGACTCGCTCTCTTCGGGCTCAGGAATTACCTCGGGCTCGCTCACATCAGACTCGCTGACGGCGATATCCTCATCACCGCCAATACCCTCATCTGCAAGGACCGGCGCAGCCAGGGACACCACAATGGACAGCGCCAGAAGCATGGCCAGCAGTTTCTTTATTTTCATTGTGCTTCCTCCTCTCTACTTACGCCTGGGGGTCGGCGGGCCAGCCCTGGACGTTCAGGACGCCGCCCGCGGGAGTGTTGTTGTCGCTCTGCACCGCCTGGGCGATGACATCGATGGAGTAGGTTTTGCCCACGTAGCTGTTGTCGATCACCGGACCGCTGAAATCGACCCGGGTGAGCAGGGGCTCGGTCTGGATGTTGCTGGGGGTCAGGATGCTGTTATAGTAGTACCAGCCGTCCGCGCCTTGAGTCCACTGGTTGGCCGCGCCGCCCAGGTTCAGCTGGAAGGATACGTCTCCCTCCTTGCGGGCCGCCGGGGTCCCGTTCTCGGTCAGGCTCTCGGCCAGCCGTACCCGGACCCAGCAGTCGGCGGAGGTGTCCACCTTGCGCACCGCCACCACCTTGCTGGCCTGGGTCCCGGGCATGACGGGCATACCGCCCTCATAGACCTCCATGAAATCCTCCAGATTGTAAACCGCGTTGATGCTGTCGGCCGGGTCCCCATCCTGGACCGTTTTGTCCAGCAGCTCAATGCTCACGTTGCCGGAGGTGATCACGTTGTGGGCCGTGACGTCCGCTGTCAGGTAGGCCAGCGTGCTGTAGGCCCCCAGCGTGAGCACCAGGACCGCCGCCGCGGCTATGACGATCTTCTTTCTCAAACTCATATAGGATACCGCCTTTCTGTGTGTTTGTTTCTCTGTCCGGCAGCCGGACAGCGCGCAGGCCGCACGCCAGCGCTCCAGATTCTCCTTGAAGCGCCCGCGTACGGCCTACCCAGTGGGCAGGCCGCCTGGGGTGCTGTTGTCATACTCAAGCTTTGGCGCTGGGCTTGACATCCTTCACCAGTGCCCAGATTGTAGCAATGTCTTCGATGGCCTCGTCGTAGTCATTGGTCAGCCAGTCACGCTGGATGGCGTAGGCCTGGAAGGTGAGCTGCGGGAAGTCTGCGGGCTTCTTCCCATAGGCTTCCATCTCGCTCTTGGTCAGGTTTTCGCTGACTTTGACCACGTTGGAGATCTTCCCCTCCTCGGTGGCCAGAGCCAGGATGGGGTAGAGATAGCCGTCGAAAGAATTTCCCTTCTCGTCCTTGTCAGCGTTCTTCATCAGCTCAACGCCGGGCTCGCTCTTGTTGAACTCTCGATAGTAGACGTTTTTGCTGTTGGGAACCGGCGTCCAGCCATCGGCAATGGTGTACTGGACGGGCTCATCCTTCCAATTGGCCTCTGTTACCTCGACAAAGAGATAGCAGCTCTCACTGCCCTGCTTCACAGCTACTCGGGGGTCCTTATTCAGCTCCGCGCCGGGAACCAGCACATAGTCGTCCCGGGCCTTGACCAGCTCGCCGTCCTTCGTCTCCGACAGGGCGATGGTGATATTGCCCGCCGTAAAGGTGTTCACTACTGACGCGCCATGCTGCAAATAGGCCATCGTGCCCCCGATGATAACGCCGAGGACGGCAGCCACCGCGCACAACACCGCCACAGTCCGTTTTTTCATAGGAATTACCTCCTTTGCCGGGTTAAAAGTTTCCTTTGCCTGTACCGCGCCGACCCTTGCCAGCGCGGTACAGGCTTGCTTTGTTTTAGTCCGCCTTTAACACCGACGCGGATTTTGTGCGGCAAACTCGCCGCTCACCGGTTGGGGTTAAGGTTTGGTGCGGGGATTAATTACTCACCCTGGCTGGGCGCATACTGGCTGAAGAACTTGATAGCCTGCTCACCAGCGACCTGAATAGCAGTAGCACCTTCAATACCAGCCTCAACATCGGCCTCAATAGCCAGCTCAGCCTGGATAGCGAAAGCGATAACACCAATTTTTGCATCCTCCAGCTCAGCCAAGCCTTCAGCATCCAAATCCTTGTTGATGTTTACCTTGGTAAACACGGGCTCCAGATCAACAATAGCATCATCGGTAGCGGCAACTACATTGGTCTCGTGGGCGGCCTTCTCACCAATATACATATAAATCTGCTGGCCATCTGCCAGAGTCTCCACATGCTCCCAAGCTTCCTCATTGATATTCAGAATGCCGTCCTCACCCAGTTGGTTCATCACAGACACAAATACAAAGCTCTCAGCACTGTTAGCCTGAACGTGAACAGTGGGGTCCTTATCCAGCCACTGGCCAGGAAGGATGTTCTCATACTTGTTCTCCGTAACACGGGCACCTTCGGTCGCCTTGCCGTTCTCGTCAATGGGAGCCTCGTCCAGGGTAATCTCGACCTGTCCCTTGGTGCCAACGTTAAAAGTGTTGATAACGCCAGCGCTGCTGGTCAGGTAAGCCAGGGTTCCGGCGGCGGCGATGCTGGCCACCACGGCGATGGACATAGCCAGGGCAAGGATCTTTTTGGAATGCTTCATAATGTACTCCTCCTAAAAATTGTTTTTTATATCCATGTGGTCTTCCACAAAAGATACCGCAGAGTGTTTGCCTTTGTTCTGAAGCCAGGATACTCCCCAAAAGTTTCAGCCGGGTTACACACAGGCAAGTTTTTCTTATTTTGAAAAATTTTTTTACTCGCTTTTTTCTCGCTTCTCAGCGGCCTTTTTATCGGCGGCATCGGCAGCGTCCAGCACATCGGGCAGGAACATGAGCACCAGCAAACACAGCGCGCAGCAAATGGCGATATAGGTCCCGGGGGGCTGGGAAATCCAGTGGGACAGGTTGCCCAGCTGGGGAACGCAGAACATGGGCTTGCCAATCAGATTGGCGTAGAGCACCGGGGAACCGTCTTCCGCGTTATTGGCGTCGCCCTTGGTGCGGAAGTACTGCTCCTCCCGGTTCACCTCAATGACCCGGTGGGTTGCAACCAGGCCCTCATCCAGATAAAAGGTAATGGGGTCTCCCACCTCCACCTCCTGGGGTTGGGCGGCCTTGACATAAATCATGGAACCCACCGGATAAACCGGCTCCATACTGCCGCTGAGCACTGCGTAAGGGGTTATGCCCACGACCCGCACGCCCGCCAGCAGAATGGCCAGCACCACCACCGCTGCAACCAGTAACCAGGCGGCCAGGTTCCATATCTTTTTTAATGTAGGATTCATATCTGTGTACCACACTCCTCCTGTGAAGTCAGCGCACTGTCCATCAGCCATATCAGCTCCAGTACACTGCGGAACTGGGCGTCCATCCGCTTGTCGACCCAAATCAGACTGCCCTGCCAGCTGGCGTTCTGCCGGAACAGTATCCGCAGCTGAAAGGTGGCCAGCTCCTGCGGCGCATCCTCTAAATCCTGGGGCCGGACGCCAACCGCACGGGCCGCGCTGAAGCTCCGGCGCTCCTCCCCCCGCTGGGGCTGGTTGCTCTGGTCCATCAGCTCCTCCATGGTCAGCAGCAGCTGGGTCAGACTGCAAAAGGGGGTCGGCTTCTCCAGCTTCGGGCTGGCTAGAACGCCCCGCAGATTTTTTTGTTCATAGGAAATCACACGGACGATTACCGCGTTTTGGTCGAGAGGGGCGAACTCTGGAGCTCTCACGCCAAGCTCCTCCTTTCTTTTCCTGCCGGGGCTGGCCGCGCCTCCCCAAAGCTTTGCTTCAGCATACAAAAAGAAAGTTTCAACCGGGTTACACCAGAACAATTTTCCATTCTGGCGTTTTGCACAATTTCTCCGTCTCCTGGACGGTAACACGCCACGGCGCGGAACAGAACACCCCCCGTCCTGTCGCCCCTGCGCAGCAGGGCCCATCCCTCGTCCCGCCCGCAGGCGGCCTGGCCCCTTTGAAAAGGGGCTCCGGCGAAGCCGGTGGGGAT
>NZ_QWKI01000175.1 GCF_009911645.1 Pseudoflavonifractor sp. 60 | reverse complement strand
TTTTTTCTTGTGTTGCACTTCATATGATAATCTTTCCACCCCCTTTCAAAAGGGGGCAAGCGGCTGCGCCGCTTGTGGAGCCCTGCTCCGCAGGGCCTATCCCTCGTCCCGCCCGCAGGCGGCCCGGCCCCTTTGAAAAGGGGATCCGGCGAAGCCGGTGGGGATTGATTTGCAGGTATTACTTCGACTTGAAATCTGAGGTAGAAGATGGTACTTCCAGGGACAATCCCCCGCCCTCGCTACACTCGGGCCCCCTTTCAAAAGGGGGCAAGCGGCTTCGCCGCTTGTGGGATCCTGCTCCACTGTGCGTGCTGGAGTCTGGGGGGATTTTGCCCTTGACATACCTAGATCAACTAGGTATAATATACCTAGTTGATCTAGGTAAAAACCGAAGATTCAGAAAGGATGGGCGTTATGGGCTTTGACAAGGGATTGATGGCGGGGAGCGGGACCATGCTGGTGTTGTCGCTGCTGGAGGGGGGCGATATGTACGGCTATCAGATCATCGAGGAGCTGTCCCGCCGCTCCAGCAAGCTGTTTCAGATGAAGGAGGGGACCCTCTATCCCATTCTCCACGCCCTGGAGAAGGAGAAGTGCCTGTCCTCCTACCAGCAGCAGGCCCCCACCAGACGGATGCGCAAGTACTACCGGCTGACCCGCAGGGGGAAGAAGCTGCTGGACGAGAAGCGTACCGAGTGGAGCGTCTTCCGCCAGGGGGTTGAGCAGGTGCTGTCCAACGGGGCCAGCGCTCTGGCGTGAGCGGAACCGCACAGCGAGAGGGGAGGAATGGCCTTTGTTGGGCTCAGGAAAAGAGAGATGGCTGGACACAGCGGTGTCGGGCATTCGGTTTGGGCCGGACCGGCGGCAGGTGCGCCGGGAGCTGGCGGCCCACCTGGAGGACAAGGAGGCCGGCCTGCACCGCAGCTTCCCGGATATCCCCGAGGCGGAGGCCCAGGACCGGGCGCTGGCGGCCATGGGGGACGCCGAGGAGCTGAAGCGGGAGCTGGCCAGAATCCACCGCCCCTGGCTGGGCTGGCTGTGGACGGCCAGCCGGTGGACTCTGGTAGTGCTGTGGTTTTTGTTCCTCCTGGTGGGGATGGGGAACCGTGACGGCGTGGTGGAGCGCTCCCTCTGGGGCCGTATGACCGGGCGGGCCATGTACCACCGGGTCTGGGGCGGGGAGAGGGCTCAACTGGGGGGCTACACCTTCCAGATCATCGGAGCGGCCTATGTGGACCGGCCTGAAGAGTACGGCGCGGAGGACAGCCTCCAGCTGACGCTTCGGGTGTCCTCCCCCCGGTTCTGGGCGCGGATTGACGAGAACACCGTCCTCGCCGGCCTCACCGCCGTGGACCCCCATGGAGGGCGGCACGAGATGGACCGGCATATCGTAGTTAATCGCACCGACACGGAGCATAACTCCAGCTACTGGATCACCAGCACCTGGGGAACCCGGATTTTAAGCGGCGGGGATTTTTGCCGGTGGGGCCTGGGCTGGAAGGACTTTTCCCTCTACATCCCGGCGGAGGACTGGACCCCCGGGGCGCGGATGACGTTGGAATTTACCTGTGAGCTGGGGGACTTCGTCCTGTCCGCCCCGGTGACCGAGAGGGTGGTGGTGCCATGAGGACGCTGAAGCGCTGGGAGGAGGCGTGGAATCGGGCCTGGGAGCGGGTGAGCCGGGGGAGGAAGACCCTGCTCTGCCTGATTCTGTGCGGGCTGCTCTCCCTGGGGATCTGGATGCGTCTGGGCTGTCCCCTGCCCACAGCGGAGCTGGAGCTGCGCCGGTGGGAGCGGACCCACCTGCTGCCGCCCGGGCAGCTCGTCTTTACCGGTGAGGAAAATGAGCGGTTTGCCCTGGGGGAGGGCCGCACGGTACAGCTGAACCGCCGCCTGCTGGCCAGCGTGGGGGAGCGCTGGGCGGTGCTGGGGGAGGAGCGGACCTTCCGCAAGGTGGACCTGGAAGAGACCCCCGCGGCGGCGGGATTTTGGAGCAGCGCCCTGGCGGATTTCTCCGGAGAGGCCGTGGAGCTCGGTATACCGGTGGTGGTCTTCGGCGTCCCGGAGGGGGCGGCCAGGGGAGAACTGAGGGTCGAGGCGGGGTCCGGAGTGGTGCTCACCGGCTCCGGCTGCCAGGTGGCGGAGGGGGTCTGGCTCTTCGCCCTGAGCTCGCCGGCGCAGTCGTGGTCTCTGAGCACCAGCGCCCCCTGTACCATGGGATTCTGCCGGGAGGACGGCTCCCTGCTGCTGGAGCAGGAGGGGGTCCTGCACTGAGGAGGGATTGAATGAGAGGACCAGAGGACTCTGGGGAAGGGAGGGCCTAGGCGTGAGAGAGAAGTGGAAACGGCGCTGGGCCCGCCGCCCCAGATTGAGCCGGGGGCAGAGGACGGCGAGGAATTTTCTCCTGTGCGTCCCCATTCTGACCCTGCTCTGGAGGCTGTGGGGCTGCCCTCTGCCCACTGCGGAGCTGGAGTTTCGCCGCATGGAGCGGACCCATCTGCTGCCCCGGAGCGAGATTGTCTTTGCCTGCACAGGGCGGGAGACACCGTACGCCAGGCCGGGGGAGGACCAGGATATCAGTATGCTCAGCCCCGCCTTTCTTGGAATTGCCGGGGGGAAGGTCACCGCAGCTACGTATGAATTAAGCCGGTGGATGGTGGACCGCTATCCCCTGGAGGAGGGGCCAACTCCCGCTTTTTTTGGCTATGCCAGCGCCTATGTTAACTGCCCGGGCGGGGGAGAGTTTGTGTTCCCTCTGATGTTTGTCAACGTCCCCCGGGAGGCGGTCCGGGGGGAGGTAAGGCTCAAGCTGTCCTACCGGGAGAACGACTATGGCTGGTCCGGTCCAGGCTGGGATACGGGAAACGGGACCTGGCTGTTCCCGGCGCGGGCCCCCTCCACCGGTTACGGGGACCACTGGTGGGCAGGCGGCGGCTACACCCTGACCCTGTACCGGGAAGACGGCTCATTGCTGCTGGAGAAGAGCGGAATGCTGGGGGAGGGCTGAAAACGCCTTCCCCCGCAAAACGCACAAAGAAAAACCAATGGGACAGCGAAAATATGCCAAAAAATTTTACAAAACCCCTTGACACACACGGCTGTGTGTTGTATGATAACGGGGCGTCTGAAAAGGGCGCGGAGCGATGATGCGGGAGATTGCTCAGAAATGAGGTAACTTCCGCGGAGTATGTCCGAAGATCGGGCGGCTGAGCGAGTGCTGTACAGGGCGTATATCGTCCGGCGCAGTAAGGACCGGCCTGCGTGCGCCGGTTTTTTCCTGGCCGGAAGTGATACGCACGGAAACGTGTGCAAAACTTGCTCACCGTACGGAGGACGAGAAACAGCGCGGGACTGCACACGGCAGGCCCAAAAACTCAACTTCGTATGAAAACAAGGAGGAAACACCCACATGGCTCAGAAAGAAATGATCCGCATCCGCCTCAAGGCCTATGACCATCAGCTCATCGACCAGAGCGCCGAGAAGATCGTGGAGACCGCCAAGCGCAGCGGCGCCAACGTCTCCGGTCCCATCCCCCTGCCCACCAAGAAGGAAGTGGTCACCATCCTGCGGGCCGTTCACAAGTACAAGGACAGCCGGGAGCAGTTCGAGCGCCGCATTCACAAGCGCCTCATCGACGTGGTGAAGCCCTCTCCCAAGACGGTGGAGGCCCTGATGTCTCTGGAGCTGCCCGCCGGTGTGGAGATCGAGATCAAGCTGTAAGCGTCCGAGCCGTTGCGAACAGCGCGGCAAATTCTGTTTCATTTTGTGTACCCACAGCCTGCCGCGTAATTGAGGCAGGCGGGTCAAGTCGCCGGAGCAATGACAGTCCAATGGTCAACTCCGCCGACCAATAACCTTTAATAGGAGGAAACAACCCAATGGAGAAAGCGATCATCGGCAAAAAGATCGGCATGACCCAGATCTTCGATGAAGCCGGCCGGGTGGTACCTGTCACCCTGATTCAGGCCGGCCCCTGCACGGTGGTGCAGAAGAAGACCGCCGAGAAGGATGGCTACGAGGCCATTCAGCTGGGCTTCCAGGAAATTCCCGAGCGCAAGCTCACCAAGCCGGAGCTGGGCCACCAGAAGAAGGCTGGCCTGTCCGAGTACAAGAGGGTCCTCAAGGAGTTCCCCCTGAAGGACTGCTCCAAGTATGAGGTGGGCGACGTGCTCACCGCCAACGTGTTTGCCGCGGGCGACTTTGTGGACGTCACCGGCACCAGCAAGGGCCACGGCTTCCAGGGCGTTGTCAAGCGTCACGGCGCGGCTGTGAAGCGCAACACCCACGGCGGCGGCCCTGTCCACCGTCATCAGGGCTCTCTGGGCCCCGGTACCACTCCCGGCCACATTGCCAAGGGCCGTGACGGCGCCGGCCAGATGGGCAACGTGCAGGTCACCGTTCAGAATCTGGACGTGGTCCAGGTGGACGAGGAGCTGGGCCTCATTGCGGTCCGGGGCGCCATTCCCGGCCCCAAGGGCGGCGTGGTGTATGTGAAGAACACCGTCAAGACCCTCATCGTCAAGCACGCCACCGAGGCTGGCCGTGTCAACCCGCAGAAGGCTTCCGCCCGTGTCAACCCGCAGAAGGCTTCCGCCCGCAACAAGTAAGGAAAGGAGAGATTGAGTCATGCCTAAAGCGAACCTTTATGATATGGCTGGTAAGCAGATCGGCGAGATCGAGCTCTCCCAGGCCATCTTCGGCGTGGAGCCCAACCCTGCGGTGGTCCATGAGGTGGTCAAGAATCACCTGGCCAACTGCCGTCAGGGGACCCAGAGCGCTCTGACCCGGGCCGAGGTCTCCGGCGGCGGCAAGAAGCCCTGGCGTCAGAAGGGCACCGGCCACGCCCGTCAGGGCAGCACCCGGGCTCCCCAGTGGACCCACGGCGGCATTGTGTTTGCCCCCAAGCCTCGCAGCTACCGCTATGTGCTCAACAAGAAGACCCGCCGCCTGGCCCTCAAGTCCGCCCTGTCCTCCAAGGCCGCCGAGAACGCGGTGCTGGTGGTGGACGGCCTGGAGCTGGCCGAGGTGAAGACCAAGACCATGAAGACCTTCCTGGACGCCATGGGCGCCTCCAAGCCGGTGGTCATCACCCCCGAGGTGGCCCGGAACGTGGTCCTGTCCGCCCGGAACATCCCCGGCGTGGTCACCACCACCGCCAAGGTCCTGAATGTCTACGACATCGTCAACGCCAAGCAGCTGGTCATCGACAAGGCTGCCCTGGCTATCATCGAGGAGGTGTACGCGTAATGGCCGCCACTGCTTATGACATTATCAAGCGCCCCATCATCACCGAGCAGTCCATGGAGCAGACCGAGATGAAGCGCTACACCTTTGAGGTCGACAAGCGCGCCAACAAGATCGAGATCGCCAAGGCGATTGAGGAGATCTTCGGCGTGAAGGTGGCCAAGGTGAACACCCTGAATATGCAGGGCAAGGAGAAGCGCATGGGCGCCCGTCCCGCGGGGCGGCGTCCCAGCTGGAAGAAGGCGATGGTCACCCTGACCGCCGACTCCAAGTCCATCGAGTTCTTCGAGGGTATGGTGTAAGGAGGAATTGAGAAATGGCTATCAAGACTTATAAGCCCACAACCCCCTCCCGCCGTCACATGACTGTGTCTGCCTTCGAGGGGATCGACAAGAAGGCCAAGCCCGAGCGTGCCCTGACCGAGGTGCTGAAGAAGCACGCGGGCCGCAACAGCTACGGCCGCATCACCGTCCGCCACCACGGCGGCGGCAACAAGCAGAAGTACCGCATTATCGACTTCAAGCGGGACAAGGAGGGCAAGGCCACCGTGCTGAACCTCCAGTACGACCCCAACCGCTCCGCCAACATCGCCCTCATCCAGTATGAGGACGGGGAGAAGCGCTATATCCTGGCCCCCAACGGCCTGAAGGCGGGCCACGTGATCATGACCGGCCCCGACGCCGATATCCTCCCCGGCAACTGCCTGCCCATCGCTAACATCCCCGTGGGCGAGACCATCCACTGCATCGAGCTCTACCCCGGCAAGGGGGCCCAGCTGGTCCGCGCCGCCGGTGTGGCCGCTCAGCTGATGGCCAAGGAGAACGGCATGGCCCAGATCCGCCTGCCCTCCGGCGAGGTGCGCCTGGTCCGGGAGAACTGCAAGGCCACCATCGGCCAGGTGGGCAACACAGACTGGGCCAACATCCAGATCGGCAAGGCGGGCCGCAAGCGCCACATGGGCTGGCGTCCCACCGTCCGCGGCTCCGTGATGAACCCCAACGACCACCCCCACGGCGGCGGCGAGGGCAAGAGCCCCGTGGGCCGTCCCGGGCCTGTGACCCCCTGGGGTAAGCCGGCCCTGGGCTACAAGACCCGCAAGACCAAGAACCGCACTGACAAGTTCATTGTCAAGCGCCGCAACAGCAAGTAAGGAGGGAGTGTAAAAGATGAGCAGAAGCATTAAGAAAGGCCCCTTTTGCGCCCCTGAGCTGCTGAAGCGGGTCGATGAGCTGAACAAGAAGAACGAGAAGAAGGTGCTGAAGACCTGGAGCCGCGCCTCCACCATCTTCCCCTCCTTCGTGGGACACACCTTTGCTGTACACGATGGCCGCAAGCACGTGCCCGTCTATGTCACCGAGGACATGGTGGGCCACAAGCTGGGCGAGTTCGTGCCCACCCGCACCTTCCGGGGCCACGCGGGCAGCAAGACCGGTAAGTAAGGAGGAGAGACGAGATGGAAGCAAAAGCCAATTTGAAATATCTGCGGATCTCTCCCCGTAAGGTGAAGATCGTCCTGGACCTGATCCGGGGCAAGGACGTGGCCACCGCCGCCGCCATCCTGATGCAGACCCCCAAGGCCGCCTCTGAGCCCGTGCTCAAGCTGCTGAAGAGCGCCGCCGCCAACGCGGAGAACAACCACCAGATGGACCCTGAGAAGCTGTACGTGTCCGCCTGCTACGCCAACCCCGGCCCCATCATCAAGCGCATTATGCCCCGGGCCCAGGGGCGGGCCTACCGGATCAACAAGCGTACCTCTCACGTCACCATCGCCGTGAGCGAGCGCTAAGGGAGGAGGAACAATATGGGACAGAAAGTGAATCCCCACGGTCTGCGCGTGGGCGTGATTAAGGATTGGGACTCCCGCTGGTATGCCCGCAGCGAGAAGGTGGGCGACCTGCTGGTGGAGGACAAGAAGATCCGCGACTACCTGAAGAAGAACCTCTACAGCGCCGGCATCCCCAAGATCGAGATCGAGCGGGACAACGCCAAGGTGCGCATATACCTGCACTGCGCCCGCCCCGGCGTGGTCATCGGCAAGGGCGGCGAGGACATCAAGAAGCTGGAGGCCCAGCTGGTCAAGCTGATCCAGAAGCCGGTGGACCTGAAGATCGTGGAGGTCCGGGACGTGGACACCAACGCCCAGCTGGTGGCGGAGAACATCGCCCAGCAGCTGGAGAAGCGCATCGGCTTCCGCCGGGCCATGAAGAACTCTATGGGCCGCGCTATGCGGGCCGGCGCCAAGGGCATCAAGACCGCCTGCTCCGGCCGTCTGGGCGGCGCTGAGATCGCCCGCACCGAGCACTATCACGACGGCACCATCCCCCTGCAGACCCTCCGGGCCGATATCGACTACGGCTTTGCCGAGGCTGCCACCACCTATGGCCGCATCGGCGTGAAGGTGTGGATCTACAAGGGCGAGGTGCTCACCCAGGCCCTGCGCACTACCCCCCGCACCCTGGACACCAGCAAGCCCTATCAGGAGCGCCGGGACCGTCCCCGCCGCCGTGACGGCGACCGCCGGGGCGGCTTCAACCGGGACCGCCAGGGCGGCGGCTTTAACCGCGGCCCCCGTCCCGCCGGCCAGGGTAACTTCAACAACAACCGTGGCCCCCGTCCTGCCGGGGACAACACTCCGAAGGAAGGAGGCGCTCAGTAATGCTGCTCCCCAAGAGAGTCAAGTACCGCCGTGTCCACCGCGGCCGCCTGAAGGGCAAGGCCAGCCGGGGCAACTTCGTCAGCTACGGCGAGTACGGCCTGCAGGCCACTGAGCCCGCATGGATCACCAGCAACCAGATCGAGGCCGCCCGTATCGCCATGACCCGCTACACCAAGCGCGGCGGCAAGGTCTGGATCAAGATTTTCCCCGATAAGCCCGTCACCGAGAAGCCCGCCGAGACCCGCATGGGCTCCGGTAAGGGCTCCCCCGAGTACTGGGTCGCCGTGGTCAAGCCCGGCCGGGTCATGTTCGAGATCGCCGGCGTCTCTGAGGAGATCGCCAAGGAGGCTCTGCGCCTGGCCAGCCACAAGTTGCCCGTCAAGTGCAAGATCGTTAAGCGCGAGGAGACCGAGAAGGGTGGTGAAGCGTAATGAAGGCCAATGAAGTTCGCAAAATGTCCGCCGCCGAGCTGGAGACCAAGCTGGTGGACCTGAAGAAGGACCTGTTCAATCTCCGCCTTCAGCACGCCACCAACCAGCTGGACAACCCCCTGCGCATTGCTGAAGTGAAGAAGGATATCGCCCGGGTCAAGACCATCATCCGCGAGCAGCAGCTCGCCGGCCGCTAAGAGGAGGAATAGAAGATGGAAAACAGAACTTCTTCCCGTAAGACCAGAGTCGGCCTGGTGGTTTCGGATAAGATGGATAAGACCGTTGTGGTCGCCATCGCCGACCGCGTGGCCCACCCTCTGTACAAGAAGATCGTTAAGAGAACCTATAAGCTGAAGGCTCACGATGAGAACAACCAGTGCGGCGTGGGTGACCGCGTGAAGGTCATGGAGACCCGCCCCCTGTCCAAGGACAAGCGCTGGCGCGTGGTTGAGATCATCGAGAAGGCGAAATAAGGAGGTGTCGGCAGCATGATTCAGCAGGAAACTTATTTGAAGGTGGCCGACAACACCGGCGCCAAGGAGATTAAGACCATCCTGGTGCTGGGCGGCTCCAAGCGCAAGTTCGGCAACATCGGCGACGTGGTGGTGGCCTCGGTCCGCAAGGCCCAGCCCGGCGGCACCGTGAAGAAGGGCGAGGTGGTCAAGGCCGTCATCGTCCGCTCCTCCAAGGGTGTGCGCCGTCCCGACGGCTCCTACGTCCGCTTTGACGACAACGCCGCCGTTCTCATCCGCGACGACAAGAACCCCCGCGGCACCCGTATCTTTGGCCCAGTGGCCCGCGAGCTGCGCGACAAGGATTACATGAAGATCCTGTCTCTGGCTCCCGAAGTGCTGTAAGGGAGGATTTACGATGAACAAATTGAGTATCAAGAGCGGCGACACCGTCGTCGTCCTGTCCGGCAAGGACAAGGGCAAGCAGGGCAAGGTCATGTCCGTGGACCCCAAGGCCGGCAAGGTGGTTGTGGAGAAGGTCAACATGGTCTCCCGCCATACCAAGCCCCGTCAGCAGGGCGAGCAGGGCGGCATCCTCCAGAAGGAGGCCCCCATCTACGCCTGCAAGGTCCAGCGCGTGTGCCCCAAGTGCAGCAAGCCCACCCGGCCCGCCCACAAGCTGCTGGCCGACGGCAAGAAGGTCCGCGTCTGCAAGAAGTGCGGCGCCGAGATTTAAGAGAGGAGGAGTGAATCGAAATGGCAGAGGAAAAGAAAGTGCCTAACCTGAAGAAGCTGTATCAGGACGAGGTCGCTCCTGCTCTGATGCAGAAGTTCGGCTACAAGTCCACCATGCAGATCCCCCGCCTGGAGAAGATCGTGGTCAACGTGGGCTGCAGCGAGGCCCGGGAGAATGCCAAGGTGCTGGACGCCGTGGTCAACGACCTGACCACCATCACCGGCCAGAAGGCGATTATCACCAAGGCCAAGAAGTCGGTGGCTAACTTTAAGCTGCGCGAGGGTATGCCCATCGGCGCCAAGGTGACCCTGCGGGGCAACAAAATGTGGGAGTTCCTGGACCGCCTGTTTAACGTGGCCCTGCCCCGCGTGCGTGACTTCCGGGGCATCTCCGCCGACGCTTTCGACGGCCGGGGCAACTACGCTCTGGGTGTGAAGGAGCAGCTGATCTTCCCCGAGATCGAGTATGACAAGATCGACAAGATCCGCGGCATGGACATTGTGGTGGTCACCACCGCTAAGACCGATGAGGAGGCCCGTGAGCTGCTGAAGCTGGTGGGCGCTCCCTTCGCCGGCCGCTAAGGAGGAGGAAGAGTTATGGCGAAAAAGTCTATGATCCTGAAGCAGCAGAAGGAGCCCAAGTTCTCCTCCCGCCGCTACAACCGCTGCAAGCTGTGCGGTCGTCCCCACGCCTACCTGCGGGACTACGGCATCTGCCGTATCTGCTTCCGGGAACTGGCCTACAAGGGGCAGATCCCCGGTGTGCGCAAGGCTTCCTGGTAAAGGAACGTTATCCCAATTCCCGTCCCTCTTTGGGGCGGGAATTTCTTTGTGCGGAGGGATTGTGCCAGAGAAGCTGACCTCTATTTCAAATTTTAAGTAGAAATAGTGCCTGCTAGACAATCCCCACCGCTTCGCGGAGCCCCTTTCAAAAGGGGCCAGGCCGCCTGCGGGCGGGACGAGGGACAAGCCCTGCTCTGGAGTGCGGACCAGAGGCAAAAAGTGAGGTATACGGGAGATATCTTCCCACACGGTCGTGTGTTCGCGGCAAAAAAACCTTGCCAAACCCACTTTTTCGGAGTATAATCAGTCGTTGTGTTCAGAGGAAAAATTCCTCCACACGCAGCCGTGCGTTTCCCTCTGCGTACCGTGTAAACTCCCGGAGTATCGGGAAAGTGACAGGGCCGCAGGAGCTGGATTGTCCGTGTCTGCCCTTCATTGGAGCAGGTGCGGCCGCAGGCGGGACACACCCATTTGGTCAAATCCGCCCCGTGCGGTTTTGATAAATCAGGAGGAGCTCCGGCCAACGTGTACAGCCGGAGGGACTCCACCCCAGCGAGCGCCTGCCCCAACCAGGTGCGAAGGCGGTCAACAGGTCGGGGGACGGCCTAATCCCCGATACCTTACCGTCTCTACCGGGTAAAACCGGTAATCTGTAATAGGAGGTAAACACGCAATGCAAATCACCGACCCGATCGCGGATATGCTGACCCGTATCCGTAACGCGAACAACGCCAAGCATGACACCGTGGATGTGCCTGCGTCCAACATGAAGAAGTCCATTGCACAGATCCTGCTGGACGAGGGCTATATCAAGAACTTCCAGCTCATCGACGACGGCACTCAGGGCGTCATCCGCATTGCCCTGAAGTACAACGCCGGCAAGGAGAAGGTCATCTCCGGCCTGAAGCGGGTGTCCAAGCCTGGCCTGCGGGTGTATGCCGGGGCCGACGAGCTGCCCAAGGTCCTGCGGGGCCTGGGAATCGCCATTGTTTCCACGTCCAAGGGCGTCATGACCGACAAGAAGGCCCGGGAGGCCCATGTCGGCGGCGAAGTCCTGGCATTTGTCTGGTAAGGAGGGTATAGGATATGTCCAGAATTGGTAGAGCTCCTATCGCCATTCCCGCCGGAGTGGAGATCAAGGTAGAGGACAACAACGTTGTCACAGTCAAGGGGCCCAAGGGCTCTCTGACGCAGCAGTTTAACCCCAATATGTCCATCGCAATGGACGCCGGCGTGCTCCACGTGACCCGCCCCAACGACGCCAAGGAGAACCGGGCCCTCCACGGCCTGACCCGCACGCTCATCCACAACATGGTGGTGGGTGTGACCGACGGCTTCAAGAAGGAGCTGGACGTGAACGGCGTGGGCTACCGTGTGGCCAAGGAGGGGACCAAGCTGGTGATGAACCTGGGCTACTCCCACCAGGTCATTATGGAGGAGAAGGACGGCATCACTATTGAGGTCCCCGGCCCCAACAAGATCATCATCCACGGCTGCGACAAGCAGAAGGTGGGCCAGTTTGCCGCCGAAGTGCGGGAGAAGCGTCCCCCCGAACCCTACAAGGGCAAGGGCATCAAGTATACTGACGAGGTCATCCGCCGCAAGGCTGGTAAGACCGGCGCCAAGAAGTAAAAGGAGGTGTGCCACCTATGGTAAACAGACCCGATACCCGCTCCCAGCGCATCAAGCGCCACAAGCGTGTGCGTGCTAAGATTTCCGGCACGCCCGAGCGTCCCCGTCTCAACGTCTTCCGCAGCGAGACCAACATCTACGCCCAGATCATCGACGATGTGAACGGCGTGACCCTGGTCTCTGCGTCTTCCCTGGAGAAGGACTTTGCCTGCGAGGGCACCAAGTCCGACGCCGCCAAGCAGGTGGGCGTGAACGTGGCCCAGCGCGCCAAGGCCAAGGGCATTGACACCGTGGTCTTCGACCGCGGCGGCTATGTCTACCACGGCCGCGTGAAGGCTCTGGCCGAGGGCGCCCGCGAGGGCGGCCTGCAATTCTAAGGGAGGAGGAAGAAACTATGCCTAGATTTGAGAGAGAGCCCAGCGAGTTCGTCGAGAAGCTGGTTTATCTGAACCGCGTATCCAAGACCGTCAAGGGCGGCCGTGTGGCCAAGTTCTCCGCCCTGATGGTGGTTGGCGACGAGAAGGGCCGCGTGGGCTTTGGCCTGGGCAAGGCCGCCGAGGTGCCCGAGGCCATCCGCAAGGGCATTGAGGACGCCAAGAAGAACATGATCAACGTGTCCCTGTCCGGCACCACCATCCCCCATGAGGTGATTGGCGAGTTCGGCGCCGGTCGGGTCCTGATGAAGCCCGCCGCCCCCGGTACCGGCGTCATCGCCGGCGGCCCCGTCCGTGCCGTGATGGAAGCCATCGGCATCAAGGACATCCGTACCAAGTGCCTGCGCTCCAACAATCCGCAGAACGTGGTCTCCGCCACCTTCGAAGGGCTGAAGTCCCTGCGCACCCCCGAGGAAGTGGCCCGTGTCCGCGGCAAAAGCGTGGAAGAGATCTTGGGTTAAGGAGGGTCAAAAATGGCTAATCTAAACATTAAGCTGGTCAAGAGCCTGAACGGCCGCATCGCCAAGCACAAGGCGACCGCCGAGGCCCTGGGCCTCCGCAAGATCGGCGATACCACCGTGCAGCCTGACAACCAGGCTACCCGCGGCAAGATCGCCCATATCGGCTACCTGCTCCAGGTGTCCGAGGAAAACTAACGAGGAGGCGCACGACATGAATCTGCATGAACTTTCCCCCGCCCCCGGCTCCAACACCAAGGCCTACCGCAAGGGCCGGGGCGCCGGTTCCGGCAACGGCAAGACCGCCGGCCGGGGCCACAAGGGCCAGTGGGCCCGTTCCGGCGGCGGCGTCCGCGTGGGCTTTGAGGGCGGCCAGATGCCTCTGGCCCGCCGGCTGCCCAAGCGGGGCTTCCACAACATCTTCGCCAAGCCCCTGGAGGCCATCAACGTCTCCGCTCTGGAGAAGTTCGAGGACGGCGCGGTGGTGGACGCTCAGGCCCTGCTGGAGAAGGGCATCCTGTCCAAGTGCCAGTACGGCGTGAAGATCCTGGGCAACGGCGAGATCTCCAAGAAACTGACTGTAAAGGCCTCCGCTTTCTCCGCCTCTGCCAAACAGAAGATCGTGGCTGCCGGCGGTAAGTGGGAGGTGGTCTGACTATGATTCAGACCATTCGCAACGCATGGCGGGTCCCCGAGCTGAAAAAGAAGATGCTCTTCACCATTATGGCGCTGCTCATCTTCCGCCTGGGCGCCGCTATCCCCGTGCCCTATATCGACTCTGACAGCCTGCGCGCCTATATGGAGAGCCAGACTGGTATCCTGGGCCTGATGAACGCAATGAGCGGCTCCGCCTTCTCCATGGCCACCGTTTTCGCCCTGTCCATCCAGCCCTATATCAACAGCTCCATCATCATCCAGCTGCTCACCGTGGCCATCCCCGCTCTGGAGCGGCTGGCCAGGGAGGGCGGCGAGGAGGGGCGCAAGAAGATCGCCTCCATCACCCGGTACACCACCGTGGCCATCGCGCTGCTCCAGGGCTTCGGGTACTACACCCTGGTCCGCAGCTACGGCCTGGTCAACGGCGGCTCCCTGAACAGCATCTGGGTTGGCCTGGTCATCGTGATCTCCTTCACCGCCGGCTCCGCCTTCCTGATGTGGCTGGGTGAGCAGATCACCGAGTTCGGCATCGGCAACGGCATCTCCATCATCCTGTTCGCCGGTATCGTCTCCCGGTTCCCCCAGATGGTTATGGACGGCTTCACCGGCCTGCAGCTGTGGAACAATATGCGCACCGGCGCGGTGAGCGAGCAGACCTTCACCGACCTGGGCATGACCGCCGAGCAGGCCGCAGAGCAGATGAAGGTCTACGCCCGGCAGGCTCTGGCCCCCTGGGCGCTGGTGCTCATCGTCATCGGAATGCTGGCGCTGGTGGTCTTCATCGTCTATATCAACAACGCCGAGCGCCGGATCCCTGTCCAGTACGCCAAGCGGGTCGTGGGCCGGAAGATGTACGGCGGCCAGTCCACTCACATCCCCATGAAGGTGAGCATGGCCGGCGTTATGCCCATCATCTTTGCCCAGTCTATCGCCTCCCTGCCCGCCACCATCTGCGGCTTTATGGGCGTCACTGCGGAGAGCGAGGGCTTCGGCGGCGGCATGATGCGGCTGTTCGACACCACCAAGCCCTTCTACAGTGTGCTGTATTTCCTGCTCATCGTGGGCTTCAGCTATTTCTACTCCACCATGGCCTTTAACCCGGTGGAGGTGGCCAACAACCTGAAGAAGAACGGCGGCTTTATCCCCGGCCTGCGGCCCGGCAAGCCCACCATCGACTTCCTCATGCGGGTCCTCAACAAGATCACCATGTTTGGAGCCCTGTACCTGTCCGTAATTGCCATTGCCCCCATTATCACCGGCAACCTGGTGGGCTACAGCTCCCTGGCCATCGGCGGCACCTCCGTTATCATTGTGGTGGGTGTTGCCCTGGAGACCGTGAAGCAGATGGAGGCCCAGATGCTGATGCGGCACTATAAGGGCTTCCTGGAGTAAGGAGAGACGGCATGAAATTGATTCTTTTGGGCGCTCCCGGTGCGGGAAAAGGGACCCAGGCCGAGATTCTCAGCGCCAAGCTGAACATTCCCACCATCTCCACCGGAAATATCCTCCGTGCGGCCATCAAGGAGGGCACTCCCATCGGCCTGGAGGCCAAGAGCTATATGGACGCCGGCAAGCTGGTGCCCGACTCCGTGATCATCGGGGTCGTGGCCCAGCGGCTGGAGCAGCCCGACTGCGCCAAAGGCTTCATCCTGGACGGGGTGCCCCGCACCACCGGCCAGGCGGAGGCGCTGGACAAGGCGGGGGTCACCTTCGACCACGTGCTGTCCATTGAGATCTCCGACGCCGAGATCGAGGAGCGTATGTCCGGTCGCCGGGTGTGCCAGAGCTGCGGCGCCCCCTACCACATCAAGGCCAAGCCCCCCAAGCAGGAGGGGGTGTGCGACTCCTGCGGCGGCCAGCTGGTCCAGCGGGCCGACGACGCGGCGGAGACGGTGCGCAAGCGGCTGGAGGTCTACCACGGGGAGACCGAGCCCCTGAAGGGCTTCTACGAGGCCAAGGGCATCCTGGCCCCTGTGGCCAACCAGGACACCATCGAGGGGACCAACCGGGTCATCATGGAGGCGCTGGGACTTTAATGGCGCTGGAAATGATATCGCTGAAATCCCCCCGGGAGATCGAGGCTATGCGCCGGGCCGGGCGGCTCACCGCTCAGGCCCGGGCGCTGGCCGGCTCCCTGGTCCGCCCCGGGATCACCACCCACGAGATTGACCGGACCGTGCGCCGCTTTATCGAGAGCCACGGTGCAAAGCCCTCCTTTCTGGGCTATGGTGGCTTTCCCGGCTCCGCCTGTATCTCGGTGAACGAGGTGGTCATCCACGGTATCCCCGGCCCCTACAAGCTGAAGGAGGGGGATATCGTCAGCGTGGACGTGGGCGCCCTGATCGGCGGCTTCCACGGCGACTGCGCCGCCACCTACCTGTGCGGAGAGGTCAGCCCGGAGGCAAAACGGCTGGTGGAAGTGACCCAGCAGAGCTTCTGGGAGGGCATCCAAAAGGCCCGCAGAGGCTTTCGTGTGAGCGACATCGGCCACGCGGTGCAGGAGTATGTGGAGCAGAACGGCTACTCCGTGGTCCGGGACTTTGTGGGCCACGGGGTTGGAAAAAAGCTCCACGAGCCCCCCGAGGTGCGCAACTTCGGCCCCGCCGGCCACGGCCCCCGGCTTCAGCCCGGCATGACCATCGCCGTGGAACCCATGGTGTGCGCCGGCAGCTGGGAAGTGGAAAACCGGGAGGGCAACTGGACCACCGTCACCAAAGACGGCTCCCTGGCCGCCCACTACGAGAATACCATCCTCATCACCGAGGACGGCCCCGAAGTGCTGACCGTCACCGAGGACGGGGCCTATGTATGACTACACAGGCTGGATCGTCCGGGCCAACGCCGGACGGGATAAGGAAGGCATTTTCTTTGTGGTAGGCGTGGATCAGGAAGGGCACAGGCTGCTGCTTGCCGACGGGAAGCGGCGTAAGGCGTCCCGGCCCAAAAGGAAAAAGCTGGGGCACGTCTGCTGCCTGACCGACCACCTGCATATGTATGACAACCCCGTGGTCCGCAGTCTGCAACAGGGGGAACCGGTCTCTGACCGGGCATTGAGACGGGCGCTGGCCGCCTTCAAGGAGGGATATACCCTTGGCGAAAGATGATATGATCGAACTGGAGGGCGTGGTCACCGAGGCCCTGCCCAATACAACATTCCATGTGGACATCGGAAATGGCCACATTATCCTGGCACATATCTCCGGCAAGCTGCGCATGAATTTCATCCGTATCCTGCCGGGCGACAAGGTGACCATCCAAATGTCACCCTACGACCTCACCCGAGGCCGCATTACTTGGCGTTCCAAGTAAATTTATGTAACTATCAACGACCGAGTTGTCAAGGGTTCCCCGGGCGCCTTGCCTCCGGGGAGGCGGCCGCAGGCTGCCCCAAAGCCTTTGCCTTGGAGGGGAGGAGCGGACAGTACGCAGCCCACGACAACGAGGGGCCATTCAGGCGTTCAGGAGGTTTTAACAATGAAAGTCAGACCGTCCGTGAAGCCCATGTGCGAGAAGTGCAAAGTCATTAAGCGCAAGGGCAAAGTCATGGTAATTTGCGAAAACCCCAAGCATAAGCAGAGACAAGGTTAATTGGAGGTGCTGTAAAAAATGGCTCGTATTGCCGGTATTGACCTGCCGAGAGAGAAGAGAATCGAGATCGGCCTCACTTATATCTACGGCATTGGGCGCACCAGCGCCAACAAGATCCTGGCCAAGGCCGGGGTTAACCCCGATACCCGCGTGAAGGACCTCACCGAGGAGGACGAGGCCAAGCTGCGTGAGGTCATCCACGACTACACCGTGGAGGGCGACCTGCGCCGCAACGTGGCGATGGACATTAAGCGGCTCACTGAGATCGGCTGCTACCGGGGCATCCGCCACCGCAAGGGGCTGCCCGTCCGGGGCCAGCGGTCCAAGACCAACGCCCGCACCCGCAAGGGTCCCAAGCGTACCGTCGCCAATAAGAAGAAGTAAGGAGGGATACACATGGCTGCGAACAAAGGAAAGAAAGTGGTGCGCAAGCGCCGCGAGCGTAAGAACGTAGAGAGGGGCCAGGTGCATATCCGTTCCTCTTTTAACAACACCATGGTCACCGTTACCGACGCGCAGGGCAACGCGCTGTCCTGGGCCTCCTCCGGCGGCCTGGGCTTCCGCGGCTCCCGCAAGTCAACCCCCTTCGCCGCTCAGACCGCCGCCGAGACGGCTGCCAAGGCCGCGATGGAGTATGGCCTGAAGACCGTGGAGGTCTTTGTGAAGGGCCCCGGCCAGGGGCGTGAGGCCGCCATCCGGGCGCTGCAGGCCGTGGGACTGGAGGTAACCCTCATCAAGGACGTGACCCCCGTCCCCCACAACGGCTGCCGGCCCCCGAAGCGCCGCCGTGTCTGATTGAAGGAGGTTTTGACAGATGGCTAGAAATATGCAGCCCATCGCCAAGCGGTGCAAGGCGCTGAACCTGTCCCCCGCCGCCATGGGCTATGCCAAGAAGACAACCAACCGCAACCCCAAGGGCCAGATGCGCAAGAAGCAGTCTGAGTACGCCATGCAGATGACCGAGAAGCAGAAGGTCAAGTTTGTCTACGGCGTGATGGAGAAGCAGTTCCATATGTACTACGAGAAGGCTTCCCGGATGCAGGGCAAGACGGGCGAGAACCTGCTGACCCTCATCGAGCGCCGCCTGGACAATGTGGTCTACCGCCTGGGCTTCGCCATGACCCGTCGGGAGGCCCGCCAGCTTACAACTCACGGCCACTTTACCGTCAACGGCCAGCGGGTCGATGTGCCCTCTTACCTGGTCAAGGTGGGCGACGTGATCGAGGTGCGGGAGAAGAGCCGCTCCTCCGTCAAGTTCAAGCGCCTCACCGGCGAGGACGCCCCCGTGGTCAATGTGCCCAAGTGGCTGGACCGCAACAAGAATACCCTTCAGGGAACCGTCACTGCCATGCCCGTTCGGGACGACATCGACTTCCCCGTGGAAGAGCACCTCATCGTCGAGCTGTATTCTAAGTAATTCCTTTTTCAAGCCAGTCCGCAGGATTTTGTGGGGCGCGGCGGCCCCGGCGCACCAGAAGGCACCTTCGAGCAGAGACGGCGCGCCGAGTCGTCCCGCCCCGCAGCGGCTTGACACAGACTTAGAGAACCCTCAGATATTGGTGAGCTGAATGAGGCGGCGCGGGAGCGCCGCTGAGAAAAGGAGGGTATTCCAGCATATGATAGAAATTGAAAAGCCCCGTATCGACTGTATCGAAAATCCCGGCGACGCCTCCTACGGCAAGTATGTGGTAGAGCCTCTGGAGCGGGGCTATGGCACCACCCTGGGCAACTCCCTGCGGCGGATTCTCCTGTCGTCCCTGCCTGGCACGGCGGTCACCTCCATCAAGATTTCCGGGGTTCAGCACGAGTTTACCACCATCCCCGGCGTGAAGGAGGACGTGACCGAGATCGTCCTCAACGTGAAGGGCATCATCGCCAAGCTGTACTGCGATGGAGTCAAGACCGTCCATATCGAGGCCGCCGGCGAGGGTAAGATCACCGCAGGCGACATCAAAGCCGACGCCGATGTGGAGATCCTCAACCCCGACCTGCACATTGCGACCCTGGGTCCGGACGCCACCCTCTCTATGGAGCTGACACTGTCCCATGGCCGGGGCTACGTCTCGGCGGACAAGAACAAGCCCGCCCAGGCCATTATTGGGATCATCCCCGTTGACTCCATCTACACCCCCGTGCGCAAGGTCAACTACACTGTGGAGAATACCCGTGTGGGCGACGCCACGGACTACGACAAGCTGACGCTGGAGGTGTGGACCAACGGCACCATCGACGCCCGGGACGCCGTATCCCTGGGGGCGCGTATCCTGTGCGACCACTTCACCCTGTTCACCGACCTGTCGGAGACCATGGGCAGCCGTTCCACGGTGGTGGAGAAGGCGGAGGCTCAGCGGGATAAGGTGATGGAGATGACCATCGACGATATGGACCTGTCCGTCCGCTCCTACAACTGCCTGAAGCGGGCTAACATCAACACCGTGGAGGACCTGATCTCCAAGACCGAGGAGGAGATGATGAAGGTTCGGAACCTGGGCCGCAAGTCCCTGGAAGAGGTCATCAATAAGCTGTCCATGATGGGCCTGTCCCTGGCCAGCGAAGAAAATAACTGAGCGTCCGAGCCGTTGCGAACAGCGCGGCTTCGGGAAAAAGCGTATGTAACGTTCCGCTTTAACTGAACGAATTTAAATTGATCTCGCCCCGCGAGGTCGAAGGAGTGTTTACTATGTCTCAGAAAAACCGCAAACTGGGCCGCACCAGCGACCAGCGCCGGGCTATGCTCCGTGCCATGGTCACCTATCTGCTGGAGAACGGCCAGATCAAGACCACTGTGACCCGCGCCAAGGAAGTGGCTCCCGTGGCCGAGAAGATGATAACCCTGGCCAAGACCAACACCCTGGCCTCCTACCGCCAGGCCCTGTCCTACATCACTAAGGAGGACGTGGCCAACAAGCTGTTTAAGGAGATCGGTCCCAAGTACGCCGACCGCAGCGGCGGCTATACCCGCGTTGTCCGCATTGGCCCCCGCCGCGGCGACGCTGCCGAGATGGCGATCATCCAGCTGGTGTAAGATAAAAACCCGCCGTCAGGCGGGTTTTTGTTTTTCTCATGGAGATGAGAAGGGGGCGATTAGGGCTGGCCGGAGTGCTCCTGGACAAAGGCGGTGATCTGGGAAAAGGTCTCCTCGCTCAGGTCGTGCTCCATTTTGCAGGCGTCAGCGGCAGCGGCGGCCTCCCCCACCCCCAGACAGATCAGGAACTGGGTCAGCAGCTTGTGCCGGCCATAGATGCGCTGGGCAATCTCCTCCCCCGGGGGGAGCAGCGTAATGTAGCCGTCGCCGTCCATCTCAATGTAGCCATTTTCCCGGAACCGCTTCATCGCCACGCTGACGCTGGGCTTGGTCAACGCCAGCTGGTGGACCACGTCGATGGAGCGCACCATACCCTGGCGTTCCCGCAGAATCAGGATCGCCTCCAGATAATCCTCCGCAGATTCGTGAATGTTCATAAGTCAAAGTCCTCCTGGGAGACAGTTTACCATAAACACGCCGAAAAGGCAAGAAATTTAGAGGGAGGTCTTGACAAAATCAGTTAGTTATATTAAACTAAGGATCACAGAAGGTTAGTAAATACTAACTGCTGCGGAGAGGACCCGGTTCCTCCGCAGTGCCAGTGGAAAAGGAGGACGCAATATGACGCCTGGCGACCTTGTTGTCGTTCTTGTCTTGGCCGGCCTGGTGGGGCTGGCGGTCCGCTCCCTGTGGAAGAAGCACAAGGCGGACGGATGTTGTAACGGTGATTGCAGCCAATGCAGCAGCTGTCATCATAAATAGGCCATAGAAAGCCCGGTTTCCTGATCGCGCAGGGGGCCGGGTCCCTTTTTGTCTTGCGATTCTCCCCCAGATCGGGTATAATAGAGTCAGAACGCCAGCGTCGGGATTGGAGAAAGGAGCTCCGTTATGAACACCAATTTGGCCTATCAGGACTACCCCGCCCAGGAACTGATTGGGGGGAAGATTGTCGCCATGTCCCCCAGTCCGGCGGTCAACCACAACCGGGTTGCCGGAAATATTTACAGAATGTTTTCCCACTATTTGAGGGGGTGCAGATGTGAGCCCTTTGCTGACGGGGTTGACCTGTACCTGACAGAGGAGGACCGCTTTATCCCGGACATGATGGTGGTCTGCGACTCGGACAAGGTGAAGACCGACGGGGTGTATGGTGCGCCCGACCTGGTGGTGGAGGTGCTCTCCCCCAGCACGGCCCGGTACGACCGGGGGCGGAAACAGGACGTCTATGCCCGGTGCGGCGTCCGGGAGTACTGGATCGTGGGCCCCGGGGACCGGACGGTGGAGCAGTATTTTCTGGAGGACGGACAGTTTATCCTCCACGGCGCCTACGGTCTGGAGCACGAGGCCATTTTGCGGAAGATGAGCCAGGAGGAGCGGGACGCCATCCCCACCGAGTTCCAGTGCGGCATCTTCCCGGACCTGACCATTCAGATTGCGGATATTTTCGAGCGGGTCGTGTAGGGAGGCCAGCGCCGGGATGGGAGAAAGGAGCGCCGCTATGAACACCAATTTGGCCGATCAGGACTGCCCCGCCCAGGAGCTGATTGGGGGAAAGATTGTCGCCATGTCCCCCACCGCCACAAGCCACAACCGGATTGCGGAAAATATCCATTTCATGTTCCGCACCTATTTGAAGGGGAAACGCTGCGTTCCGCTTGGGAACGGGTACGACCTCTATTTGACGGACCAGGACCGGTTTATCCCCGATTTTATGGTGGTCTGCGACCGGGACAAAATCAAGGAGAAGGGCGTATACGGCGCGCCCGACCTGGTGGTGGAGGTGCTCTCCACCGGCACGGCCAGGAATGACAAATGGCATAAGAAGAACGTCTATGCGGCCAGCGGCGTTCCGGAGTACTGGATTGTCAGCCCCGGGGACCGGTTTGTGGAGGTCTACCGGCTCCGGGACGGCGGCTATGCGCTGGATAATCTGTATACCCACTGCTCCAGGGAGGAGTGGGAGGATTTGTCTCCAGGGGAGCGGGCCGCGGTGGTCACAGAATTTAAATGTCACCTCTATGACGACTTTGTCATCCGCGTGGACGAGATTTTCAGCGATTGGTAACACAGAGCCCGCTCCTGATACAGAGGAACTGGATTCCTTTTTGAAGACCAGAAAGGGGCGTTGATTTATGTGTATGTTTTGCAAATGTGACACAGTGAAGGAATCGTTTATAACTCATGTTGTAAATTACAGGAATGGTATCATTGTAATCAAAAACGTTCCCTGTGAGGAATGTGAGCAGTGCGGGGAAAAGTTTTACACAGACGAAGTTGCCGCACGCCTGGAGGAGCTGGTATCTGCGGCCAAACAGCTTATGCAGGAGATTTCTGTTATTGACTATCAGAAGGCGGCGTAAGGGCTGCCGGATTTTACCACGGCATACCGTCACCTCCCCGCGTCCGCCGGTGAGTCAAGGGGCGGTTGAAAATCAATGATCCCCACACAAAAAATGCCCCGCTCCTGACACAAGGAGCGGGGCTTATGTTTTGTGGTGTTGTGCAATATCCTCTAAATTACAGTCCAGGATGGTACAGAGCCGGTCCAGGGTATGGGTACTGACGTACTCATTTTTGCGCAAGCGGTCCAACTGGCCGCTGCTGATTTGGTAATCATGGATCAGCTTATACTGGGAGATCCCTTTTTCCCTCATTGTCAGCCAGAGCCGCTCAAAGGTAATCATCTTCTATCCGCCTCTCTATCCAAATTCAGAGTAACGGATAGCCTCGTTGTTGACAAGAGCCCATATTCGGGCTAGAATCTTAAAGAAGGAGGGAACTTGACATGGAAAGTAAACTAAATCTGGAGGAATTGATCGAAGTGTTGACTCGTGTACTGGAAGAGGTCAACGCAATGGAACTGATGATATGGGGGCTTACATATGTAAATGACCCCTATGCGGCAGGACTGAGCGCGGCATACCGTCACCTACGCACGTCTGTCAATGAGATCAAGCGTCTACTAGAAATCAGCGGTTTAATGTCACCATGACAAAAAGCGCCCCGCTCCACGGAAAAGGAGCGGGGCATTTGTCGTATTTTAGTAGGCGACGCCCCAGAGGATGGAGTGTTTGGCGGGCCTGCCGCAGCAGACGCAGGTATCGGCCACGTGCTCCTGCTCCAGGGGCATACACCGGGAGGTGACCCCGGCCTGCTCCTTCATCTTCAGCTCACAGTCCAGCTCGCCGCACCACATGGTCCTGGCGAAGCCGCCCTCGGACTCCATAAAGGTCTTGACCTCATCCAGGGTCAGGCAGGTGCGGGTGTGGTTTTCCAGGTTCTGCTTGGCCCGGTTGTACAGGCCCACGTGCACCTGGTCCAGCAGCTCTTTCACGGTGTCCTCCAGCTGGGCCAGGGGGACGAACACCTTCTCACCGGAGTCCCGGCGGCAGATGCAGCACTGGTCCTTCTCCATGTCCTTGGGGCCGATCTCGACCCGCAGGGGGACCCCCTTCATCTCGTACTCGGCGGCCTTCCAGCCCATGGACTGGTCGCTGCTGTCCATTCTGGCCCGAATACCGGCGACCTTCAGGCGATCCAGCAGGTTAGAGGCGGCCTCCAGCACGCCCTCCTTGTGCTGGGCCACGGGGATGACCATGGCCTGGATGGGGGCGATGCGGGGGGGCAGGACCAGGCCGCTGTTGTCGCCATGGGTCATAATAATGCCGCCGATCATGCGGGTCGAAACCCCCCAGCTGGTCTGGTGGGGGTTGTGGAGCTGATTATCCTTGCCGGTGAAGGTGATGTCGAAGGCCTTGGCGAAGCCGTCGCCGAAGTAGTGGCTGGTGCCCGCCTGGAGGGCCTTGTGGTCGTGCATCATACACTCCACGGTGTAAGTGGCCTCAGCGCCGTTGAACTTCTCCTTGTCGGTCTTGCGGCCCTTGACCACCGGCATGGCCAGCACGTTCTCCAGGAAGTCGGCGTAGACGTTGAGCATCTGCATGGTCTCCTCCTGGGCCTCCTCAGGGGTTGCGTGCATGGTGTGGCCCTCCTGCCACAGGAACTCCCGGTGGCGCAGGAAGGGGCGGGAGGTCTTCTCCCAGCGGATGACGGAGCACCACTGGTTGTACAGCTTGGGCAGGTCCCGGTGGGAGTGGATGACGTTTTTGTAGTGCTCGCAGAACAGAGTCTCGGAGGTGGGGTGGATGGCATACCGCTCCTCCAGCTTCTCGCTGCCCCCCATGGTGACCCAGGCGCACTCTGGGGCGAAGCCCTCCACGTGGTCCTTCTCCTTCTGGAGCAAGGACTCGGGGATGAGCATGGGCAGATACACGTTCTCGTGGCCCAGCTCCTTAAACCTTCTGTCCAGCTCGTTCTGGATATTTTCCCAGATGGCGTAGCCGTAGGGGCGGTAGATGAACATACCCTTGATGGAGGAGTAGTCAATGAGCTCCGCCTTTTTGCACACGTCGGTGTACCACTGGGCAAAGTCCACCTCCATGTTGGTGATCTGCTCCACCTGCTTCTTGTTTTCTTTGGCCATATTGGTTTTCAGTCCTTTACTGTGAAATTGATCCTGTATAAGCCACTCTATTCTATAAAGTCAGCGCGGGAAAGTCAAGAGAAAAAACGCCTCCCGCTGGGGGAGGCGAAAAAATCAGTTCATGTATTCGCCGGTGTAGTCGATGATGCAGCCGTCCAGGGTCAGCATACCGGTGTCCACCAGGGAGTAATAGCCCTCCTCGTCGGGCTTGAGCTGGAGCATGATAATCTGGTCCTTGCCGTAGCTGAGCTGAGGCAAAAAGCCCTCCAGCTGCTCCAGCAAAATTTCACCCAGCCGGATATCGGCCTGGGCGATCTCCTCGTCGGTGAGGGCGTCCACATAGCCCGATTCCTCCAGGGCGTCCATAAAGTCGTTCTCGGTCTGAAGGGTCAGGACCTCAATGGGGGAGACGGTCACCTCAATGGCGAAGTCCCCGTCCTTGGTCTTGGTGGCGGAGCCTACGGTGTACTTGGAGTGGGAGTAGATTTCCCGCACCAGGTCCTGGGCCTGCTTGCGCAGCTCGTCGGTGGGGTCCTCTATGGTCAGGTACTCCAGCAGAATGTCGGCCTCGTCCTCTACGTTCTGGTCATGCATCTTCTGGGCGTCCTCCTGGGTCATGTCGTCCACCAGGTCGATGTAGGCCTGGTCATAGGAGCCCAGATAGGCGGCGTCCAGGTGGCCCTTCACGTAGACCTGGGCGTCCGTCTCCGTCAGACCCTTCTCTCCGCAGGCGGCCAGCGCCAGCAGCAGACACAGTGCCAGCCCGGCGGCGGCAGTCCGTTTCAGCAAGCTCATGTTCTTCAATCTCCTTTTCTGCATCATATGGGGAGAGGGCGGCTGTTTTCGACGCCGCTCCCCCAGGAAAGAATATACACGGCCTTGGGGAAAAAGTCAAGGTTGCCAGCGGAAGTTGGCTGTGATAAACTAAGGAGAGACGATTTTAAAGGTGGGGATGCTATGGACAGTGAGAGCCGGAGAAGAGCCCTGGCGGAGGAGCTGAAGCAGGCGGAGGGCCCGGTGAGCGCCGCCGCCCTGGCCCGCCGGTTTTCGGTGAGCCGCCAGATTATCGTAGGAGACGTGGCCCTGCTCCGGGCGGGAGGGCTGGATATCACCGCGACCCCCCGGGGCTACGTCCTGCCCCGTCCCCCCGCCGGAGTCACCTGTACCTTCGCCTGCCGCCACCGGGGGGAGCAGATGGAGGAGGAGCTTAACGCTATGGTGGACCAGGGCTGCACCGTCCTGGACGTCATCGTGGAGCACCCCATCTATGGCCAGCTCACCGGGCCGCTGCGCCTGTCCAGCCGCTACGACGTGGCGCAGTTTGTAGCCCGCTGCTGGCAGGAGGAGGCCGCCCCCCTCTCCCAGCTCACCGAGGGGGTCCACCTCCATACCGTCCTCTGCCCCAGCCAGGAGGCCGCCGCCCGCGTCCGCCAGTCCTTGGAACAGCTGGGCTTCCTCTATCAGTGAGCCCCCCTTTTTTGTCCTCTCCGGACGGGCCTTCTCTTTCTTGAAAGAAAGAGAAGCAGAAAGAACTTTTGCCTCGCTCTGAGAGATTGCGGTATCCCTTCAGTGCTCCACCCGGTGACGAAGGATGTTCTTGTAAAATTATGGGACTTCAATTCGTAAAGTAGAGAAAAAGAGCCGGGGTAGTTCCACCTTGTGATGCCCTAGGAGCGCACAAGCGGCGAAGCCGCTTGCCCCCTTTTGAAAGGGGGTGCCCGAGCGAAGCGAGGGCGGGGGATTGC
>NZ_QWKI01000174.1 GCF_009911645.1 Pseudoflavonifractor sp. 60 | reverse complement strand
GCTTCTATTTTAGATTCCAAGTAGAAGAAATGCCAGCAGTCAATCCCCACCGCTTCGCGGAGCCCCTTTTCAAAGGGACCAGGCCCTGCTGGCGCAGGGCCATAAAGCGGCAGGCTAGGGTCGTTCCACATTACAAAAGATACTTTACGAATTAAAGTTATAGAATTAATTCAGCCTTCCCCTGGTACGGGGGAAGGCTGAATTATATTTTAGTTTTAAGAGTATCAATCGTGACCGGGTGGAGAACTCAAGTTCACATATTATACTACCAGAGCGAGGAAGAAGTTTCTTTTCGCTTCCTTTTCTTTACAAAGAAAAGGAAGAAATCAGGAAAGAATGGCGCCCTTGTCGGCGGAGGAGACCATTTTAGCATAGCGGGCCAGGTAGCCGGTTTTGATTTTAGGCTCGGGGCAGACCCACTTCTCCCGGCGGGCGGCCAGGACGGCGTCGTCCACCATCAGCTGGATAGAGTGGTTGGGGATATCAATGGCGATTATGTCCCCCTCTTCCACCAGGCCGATGGCGCCGCCGGAGGCCGCCTCGGGGGAGACGTGGCCGATGGAGGCCCCCCGGGTTGCGCCGGAGAAGCGGCCGTCGGTGATGAGGGCCACGTCCTTGTCCAGGCCCATACCGGCGATGGCGGAGGTGGGATTGAGCATCTCCCGCATACCGGGGCCGCCCTTGGGGCCCTCATATCGGATGACCACCACGTCCCCCGCCAGGATTTTTCCGGCGTAGATGGCTTCAATGGCCTCCTCCTCGGAGTTGAACACCCGGGCGGGGCCTGTGTGCCGCATCATCTCCGGGGCCACGGCGGACTGCTTCACCACGCAGCCGTCGGGGGCCAGGTTGCCCTTGAGCACCGCAATGCCGCCGGTTTTGGAGTAGGGAGCATCAATGGGCCGAATGAGGCTGGGGTCCCGGTTGACCACGCCCTCCAGGTTTTCAGCGACGGTTTTGCCCGTACAGGTGGGCAGGCTGGTGTCGATCAGGCCCGCCTTGGCCAGCTCGGCCATCACGGCGTAGACCCCGCCGGCCCGGTCCAGGTCCTCCATATAGGTGTCCCCGGCGGGGGCCAGGTGGCACAGGTTGGGGGTCCGCTCGGAAATTTCGTTGGCCATATCGAAACTGAGCTCAATGCCGCACTCGTGGGCAATGGCGGGCAGGTGGAGCATGGTATTGGTGGAGCAGCCCAGGGCCATATCAATGGTCTCGGCGTTGTGGAAGGCGGCCTCGGTCATAATGTCCTGGGGGCGGATATCCTTCTCTACCAGCTCCATGATCTTCATACCGGCGTGCTTGGCCAGGCGCAGGCGGGCGGAGTGGACGGCGGGAATGGTGCCGTTGCCCCCCAGCCCCATGCCAATGGCCTCGGTGAGGCAGTTCATGGAGTTGGCGGTATACATACCGGAGCAGGACCCGCAGGTGGGGCAGGCGCTGTTCTCATACTCCTCCACGCCGGCCTCGTCCAGCTTGCCCGCGTAGTAGCTGCCCACCGCCTCGAACATATGGGACAGGCAGGTGCGGCGGCCGTCCTTTAAGGTCCCCGCCAGCATGGGGCCGCCAGAGACGAAAATGGTGGGGACGTTGACCCGGGCGGCGGCCATCAGCAGTCCGGGGACGTTCTTATCGCAGTTGGGGATCATCACCAGACCGTCGAACTGGTGGGCCATTGCCATCGCCTCGGTGGAGTCGGCGATCAGGTCCCGGGTCACCAGGGAGTACTTCATGCCCACGTGTCCCATGGCGATGCCGTCGCACACGGCAATGGCGGGGAACTCCACCGGGGTCCCTCCGGCGGCCCGGACCCCTGCCTTCACTGCCTCGGCGATTTTGTCCAGGTTCATGTGGCCGGGGACGATTTCGTTGTAGGAGCACACCACGCCGATCAGGGGCCGCTCCAGCTCCTCCTTGGTGTAGCCCAGGGCGTAGAGCAGAGAGCGGTTGGGGGCGGCGGGAATGCCTTTTTTGACTACGTCAGAGCGCATAGTTTATTACCTCCTGTGAGTTGTCTGATTTTAAAATAGTTGTCTGACGTCAGAGTACCATATGTTACTGGACAAGTCAAGAGGATTGTGGTAAAATAATTTGAAATTTGAGGTAGAAGATAGTGCTCCCAGGGACAATCCCCT
>NZ_QWKI01000173.1 GCF_009911645.1 Pseudoflavonifractor sp. 60 | reverse complement strand
CCGGTTGGGCCAGTGGCGCCGGTGGCTCCCGCAGGACCCGCCGCGCCAATGGGGCCGTCCGCGCCGGTGGGACCAGTGGGCCCGGTGGCTCCGGCAGCACCCTCCGCAGGGCCGGTGGCCCCCGTGGCCCCGGTGGGGCCGGTGGGGCCGGGCAGGACGGGCGCGCTCATGGCCGAGGTCAGCTTTCCGGTCAGCAGCATCTGCTGTTCCATCACGTTGGACAGGGTCTCCTGCACGCTCTGGTTGACCTGCATGACCTCCTCCAAAGCCGCCGCCGACTCCAGACCCGGAAGGGTTCCCAACACATATTGCAGCTTCTCCCCCTCGGCGTTGAGGATGTGGCTCAGGCTGAGCTCCTCAGCGGCGATGGAGGAAATAATCTCGTTCAGGCTGCCCTCTCTGGTCAGGGGAGGATCAATTTGGGGAAAGGTTGGCAGTGACATGAGACATCCCTCCTCAGCTCAGACGGGTAATGGACAGGGTAGCGCCGGCGGAACCGGGCAGCAGGGTTGCCGCCGAGGCAATCCCGAACATCTGCAGGGAGATGGTGTCCCCGGCGTTCAGGTTCACCAGAATTTCGTTGGCAAAGTGACTCAGGGACACCGCAGGGGCCACAGTGGAGGCCGTGTTGGGGGTCCCGTTGATCAGCAGGCGGGTTCCGCTGGCCAGAGAGGCGGTGGTGTTCACGTTATAGGACAGCTGATAGCGCCCGGCATTGGTCACCGTGAACACCGTGTTGGCCCCGTTGACCGTGATATCCGGAGAGAGCACCTGGCTGTCCGGCAGGGGGATCAGGGTGCCGCCCACAATGACTGCCAGCGTGGTGCCGGTGGTGTTGGCCGCAAAGGCGGAGGTGGCGGTGACGTTGGGGCCGGTGGCTCCGGTGGGACCGGTAGCCCCGGTAGCGCCGGTGGCTCCCGTAGCGCCGGTAGCCCCGGCAGCGCCGGTGGCTCCCACGATCCCCGCAGGGCCGGTGGCTCCGGTAGGACCGGTAGCGCCGGTGGCCCCGGTAGCTCCCGTGGCCCCAGTAGCGCCGGTTGCGCCGGTGGGACCCGTAGCGCCAGCCGCACCGGCAGCGCCAGTGGCCCCGGTGACCCCCGTGGGGCCGGTAGCCCCGGTGGCACCAACCGCGCCAACCACACCGTCAGCCCCGGTGGGTCCGGTGGGACCGGTAGCCCCGGTAGCGCCCGTGGCACCGGTGGCACCAGTGGCGCCCGTGGGTCCCCCGGCGGGTCCGGTGGCGCCAGTGGCCCCGGTAGCGCCCGTGGGTCCCTGCATGGGGGAAGCCGTCAGCGCCCCCTGCATCTTCGCCTTCAAAAAAAGCTGGTTCTGCACCGTGGTCTCCAGCATACTGCGGACGCTCTCGTTGGCGGCCAGCACATCGCTGACCGTGGCGGGAGGACCGCTGAGACCGGGCAGAGTTCCCAGGATATATTGCAGCTTCTCACCCTCAGCGTTGAGAATATGGCTCAGTCCGAGCTCCTCCATGGCGATGGAGGAGAGAATTTGATTGACCGCGTCTTCCCGCTCAATGGGCGGATCAACGACGGGAAAGCTGGGCAGAGACATAATCGAGAATCTCCTTTCAAATTGACAGGCGCGGGGCTCTCCGCCGCGCCGCTACATTCTATGCGCGCTTCACTCGACGGGTCCCCCTCGAAAGAGACGGTGTCTGAGGACGAGTACAGCATTTTATGGGCCCTGCATCCCACGGGGCCCGGAAGAACCGAACTGTCCCCAATAACATAGGGTAGAGCGGCGGCATAGAAATCCTGCCGCACATCTTGCTCCCGGCGTCCGCCGGGACGGACTATGGAGTTTTGAATATGTCTATGCCCTCCTTTCCCCCCAACGGGGCGGATATGACTCGTGAGGAAGCTCTGACCATGATTATTGCGTCCATTGCCATGGAAGAGCTTGCCCTAAGTCATATTCTCAACGCTGAGGGTGAGAAGCTGCAATATATCCTGGGGACTCTGCCTGGAGCAAGCCCCTGTCTCTGTCCCCAGGATGTGCTTGCGGTAAACAAAAGCGTCACCGCCCTTGTGGAGGTGGTGACACAAAATCAGATGCTGCTGAAAAACAAGCTGGACCGGGTCCTGGAGTTCTGCCCCCCGCCCTGTCTGCCGGAACCGGGGCCCGCACCCTGCCCGCCAAGTCCCTGCCCACCCCCGTGGCCGACGCCCTGTCCCCCGGGACCGGGGCCTGCCCCCTGCCGGCCAGGTCCCTGCCCACCCCCGTGGCCGGCGCCCTGTCCCCCGGGACCGGGACCTGCCCCCTGCCGGCCAGGTCCCTGCCCGTCTCCTCGCTGTTTCTCCTGTCCGGCGGTGTTGTGCTGCGAAAAAAGCGCCGTCCAGCTCATTGGCCAGCGGGAGAGAATGTGGTGGGATCCGAACTGCCCTCTGCCCTGGAGGCTGAGGAGCCGCGCAGGAAACGGCATCCATTGGGACGGGTGCGCCCCTGCTCAGCTCCAGCTCAGCCCTGGGAAAACTTATGTGGTCCAGTACACACTGAATCTCTGCGCCGCACCACCGGCAGAGGGGGCGATCCTCCTGGGCCAGTCGCCCTGCGGCGTATTTCGAGAATCTCCGCCTCTGCGCTTCTCCATGAGACAGCCGCGTCTGACCCTGCGCCAGGTCGCCGTGCTCAGCCCCTGCATGAGCGGGGTGGGAGGCGCGGTCCTATCTCTGGTACTGGACGCCAAGCGGCCTGTGTGCGTGGAGCGGGCGGTAATGGATGTGGCGGAGCTCTGACGGGAGGGGCAGCAGGAATTTGACGCCCTGATGGGTTCCGTTCAGGAACCGCACGCTGCAACACGGCTGCACTGCCGCAGAGCGGTAATAAATCGCCCCACCTGCGAGACGGCATATCGTACCGTTTCACAGGTGGGGTACAGTGTTCTCTTGGGGCGGCTAATTCCCTCTTTCCGCCCCGGTCCACTGATACGGCTGGTCAATGGGCCAGGACAGGTCCGGGTTGGAAAGCTCCAGCGGCTTTGTCCCCTCGGTATAATACCAGATATCCAGGGCGTCCGGGTCGCCCCCCTCCAAGGTAAAGCCCTCCTGCAAAGTCTTCTGGATGCTGTCCAGGATCGTCTCTGCCAGCTGTTCCGCATCGTACATATGGAACTCCTCCTTCTGCGGGTCAGGCGGGCCGGTAAACAGGGAAGACTCATAGGACAGGGACACACCCATGCCGCCCTTGCCGCTGGTGACGTCTTCGGACAGCGTCAGGTTCCAGCCCGTCAGCTCCTCGATCCCCTGAATCAACCGCTCCGGGGTCAGCTCCCCCTGGTAGGTCATGGAGTATTCAGCAAAGCCCCCGGCCTTGGTCCCGATATACAGCGTGGCCCTCTGTTCGCTGACCGGAGGCGTGGAGGCGTCGGGTTCCTCCGCCGGAGGTGTACTTGCTGCGCCAGAAGATTCCTGGGGAGAGGAAGCTGCGCCGCCCTGAGATGCGGCCGGCTGATGACAGCCCACCAGCGCCGCGCACAAAATCAGTGCCAAAAGAATAAAGGTTTTTTTCAAGCTTAGTCCTCCTGATGTTCATGAATTTTTGCCGCCAGGGATACAGGGGCCTATCCATCATCAAAATCGTCTCGTTCATTTCCAAACAGTCCAGCAGCTCAGACGCAGCCATCCCCAGCCCGCAGGCTGACTGTAATCTTGCGCTGGTCCATCTGCTCCTGATTCCATTCGAATATGCCGTCGTTCTGTCCTTCCCCTGTTCCGGACCAGCAAGCAAGAGTATAAGCCATGGAAGGGTCCAGGTCAATGGTATACCATGATTATTTTTCAGAATACGATCCTCCTGTCCGAAGTATGATCTAACCCGGGAAGAGGTGGATTGCACTGCCTCCGCAAGTAAACGGAACATAGGCACAGAGCTCCCATGCACGCTCTGTGCCTGTTTACATGATCCTTCCATGACCCAATTACAGCAAGGCGCTCCCCTCCAGCTCTGACACCGGAACTCCCAGCAGCACCAGCGCCCCCGCCGCTGCCAGCAGGGGCAATTCTCCAGTCCCTGGCGGCAGTGTCAGGGGAAACTCCTGCCGCTCCACCACCTGACCGGTGACGGTGACCACCTCCCGCTGGAGGGCCGCCCACAGCGTGGTCCCCTCTCTGCTGGATACTGTCAGGCTGTCCCGGGGAGAAAGGCCGTAGCTCACCGCGCTGGCCGCCTGGAGCCGGGCGGGACACTCCCCTGGCAGAAGTACCGTCCGGCACCGCCTGGGCAGGGACAGGCCCCGCTCCGCCACCTGGGGCGAGACCACCAGCAGCGACGGGTGACACCGGCTTACACTGGCCTCCCGCCCGCGGTCCCCCAGAAACTGCAAAATAGCCCTCTCAATGCCTTCTCCGTCCTCAATCACTTGAAAAAGTTCCATCTTCTCCAACCCCTTTCCCGTCAGTTTGTCCTTTTTCGCAAATTTTATGCGCTATGCTTCTTCTTGACTTTACCCCCCGCTTTTTGGTAAAATAGTAAAATGATAAATTGGGGTTATGCGCCCAGTGAAAATGCGAGGTATCACCATGGCACAGAAGAAAAACTACGGCAACGACTCCATCTCTGCCCTGAAGGGAGCCGACCGGGTGCGCAAACGCCCGGGGGTCATTTTCGGCTCTGACGCCCTGGAGGGCTGTGAACACGCCGTTTTTGAGATCATGTCCAACGCCATTGACGAGGCGCGGGAGGGGCACGGGACCCTGATTACCGTAACCCGCTTTGAGGACGGCTCCATCCAGGTGGAGGACCAGGGCCGGGGCTGTCCCGTGGACTGGAACGAGAAGGAGCAGAAATTCAACTGGGAGCTGGTCTTTTGCGAGCTCTACGCCGGCGGCAAGTACGGCGGCGGCGACGACAACTACGAGTACTCCCTGGGCCTCAACGGACTGGGCTCCTGCGCGACCCAGTACGCCAGCCAGTTTATGGACGTCACCGTGTGGCGGGAGGGGAAAAAGTACACCCTCCACTTCGAGAAGGGGGAGAACATCGGCGGCCTGAAGTCAGAGCCCACCGACCGGGGCAAAAAAACCGGTACCACCATCCGCTGGAAGCCCGACCTGGAGGTGTTTACCGATATCAACATCCCCCCGGAGTACTTCCTGGACGTGATGAAGCGCCAGGCGGTGGTCAACGCGGGGGTCACCTTCCGGTTCAAAAACCAGGTGGGCGGAAAGTTCGAGACCACCGACTTCAACTATGAGAACGGCATTGCCGACTATGTGGCCGAGCTGGTAGGGGAGGAGGGCCTCACTGCCCCCGTCTTCTGGCAGACCGAGCGGAAGGGCCGGGACCGGGCGGACAAGCCGGAGTACAAGATGAAGCTGTCGGTGTCCTTCTGCTTCTCCAACAAGGTGCAGGTCATGGAGCACTACCACAACTCCTCCTGGCTGGAGCACGGCGGCTCCCCGGAAAAGGCGGTGCGCTCCGCTTTCGTCTCGGCCATCGACGGCTACCTGAAACAGCAGAACAAGTATACCAAAAACGAGAGCAAAATCACCTTCCCCGATATCCAGGACGCCCTGGTGCTGGTGAGCAATAACTTCTCAACCCAGACCTCCTACGAGAATCAGACCAAAAAGGCCATCAACAACAAGGGCGTCCAGGAGGCCATGACCGACTTCCTCCGGGCCCAGATGGAGGTCTACTTCATCGAAAATCCCCAGGATGCCCAGAAAATCGGCGAACAGGTTTTAATCAACAAGCGGGCCCGGGAGAACGCGGAAAAAACCCGGCTGAATATTAAAAAGAAGCTCACCGGCTCCATGGATATCTCCAATCGGGTCGCCAAGTTCGTCCCCTGCCGCACCCGGGATGTGAGCCGCAGCGAGCTGTATATTGTGGAGGGCGACTCCGCACTGGGCAGCGTGAAGCAGGCCCGGGACAGCGACTTTCAGGCTATTATGCCCATCCGGGGAAAGATTCTCAACTGCCTCAAGGCCGACTATGGCAAAATTTTCAAGAGCGAGATCATCACCGACCTGCTCAAGGTCCTGGGCTGCGGGGTGGAGGTCCACGACAAGCGGGCCAAGGACCTGGCTGTCTTTGACCTGAGCGCCCTGCGGTGGAACAAGGTGGTCATCTGCACCGACGCCGACGTGGACGGCTTCCAGATCAGAACTCTGGTGCTTACCATGCTCTACCGCCTCACCCCGACTCTCATCCAGCAGGGCTATGTCTATATCGCCGAGTCCCCCCTGTTCGAGATCACCTGTAAGGAAAAGACCTGGTTCGCCTACTCCAACAAGGAGAAGGATGATATTGTGGCAACCCTCCAGGGGAAGAAGTACGACGTCCAGCGCTCCAAGGGCCTGGGCGAGAACGAGCCGGAGATGATGTGGCTGACCACCATGTCCCCCGACACCCGGCGGCTTATCAAGGTCATGCCCGAGGACGTGGAGCGCACCGCCTATATGTTCGACCTCCTCCTGGGCGACGACCTCAGCGGCCGGAAAACCCATATCGCCGACCACGGCCACGAGTTCTTGGAGCTGGCGGATATCTCCTAATTTCTTCTTTCTTTTTTGAAAAAAAGAAAGAAGCAAAGAAAAAACTTCTGGAAAAAACTCCGCTTCGCTCCATCTTTTCCCCGCGCCGGCCTGTCTGCTCCTTCCTCTGAATCCGTCTTAACTCATTTGATAAAATCCCGTTTTTATCTCTAAAAATATACACAGATATAACAGCTTCTGAACATCTTGCGGGAACGCGCAGGAAGCAAAACGGAGCGCAGCGGAGTTTTGCGCAAAAGTTTCTTTTCGCTTCCTTTTCTTTTCAAAGAAAAGGAAGAAAAAGGGAGGGTGTGTAAGGAATGAATTTGTTCGACATTTTGGGCCCTGTAATGGTGGGGCCGTCCAGCTCCCACACGGCGGGGGCGGTGCGCATTGGACGGATGGCCCGGGCGCTGCTGGGGCAGGAGCCTGTCCGGGCAAAGCTGCTGCTCCACGGCTCCTTCCTCTCCACGGGGGAGGGTCACGGGACCCATCAGGCTCTTATTGCCGGGCTGCTGGGGCTGGCTCCCGACGACAGCCGGGTCCCGGACAGCTTCGCTCTGGCTGAGGAGCGGGGCCTGGACTTTACCTTCGGCGCCTGCACACTGCGGGACGTCCACCCCAACAGCGTCCTCATCACCCTGGAGGGGGACCGGGGCGGCAGGCTGGAGGTGGGGGCCTCCTCCCCCGGAGGCGGGCGCATTAAAGTCTTCCGGGTTGACGGGCTGGACACCTCCTTCTCCGGAGAGCTGCCAACTCTGGTGGTCCACAACTCGGACAAGCCCGGCTGTGTCAGCCAGGTCACCGGCGCGCTGGCCGCCCAGGGGCTGAACGTGGCGACCCTCCAGCTCAACCGGGGCGGCCGGGGCGGCAGTGTGGTCATGGTCATTGAGTGTGACCAGCCGGTCAGCGAGGCCACCGCCCAGTGGCTGCGCAGTCTGCCCGGCATTCTCCGGGTCAACTGCTACACCCCCAACGAGGAGGAACTGGTATGATTGACTTCACTTCCATTCAGCAGATGCTGGACGACAGCCGGGAGGCTAATCTGCCCCTGTGGAAAAACATTCAGCTGTCCGACTGCCAGCGCCAGGATATCACCCCCGAGACCTCCTGGGCCAAAATGTCCGCCATGCTGGAGGCCATGACCCAGGCCGACGAGGGCTACCGGGCTGAGGACCGCTCCCGCAGCGGTCTGACGGGGGGCGACGGAGGCAAGATGGCCGAATATGGCCAGGGGGAGACCCTGTGCGGCCCCCTGCTCACCGACGTGATGGCCGGGGCCCTGCGCATGGGGGAGTGCAACGCCTGCATGAAGCGGATCGTGGCCGCCCCCACCGCCGGGGCCTGTGGGGTCCTGCCTGCGGTGCTCCTGCCCTACCGGCGGCACTTCGGCTGCGGGGAGAACGCCCTGGTTCAGGCCCTGTATGTGGCCTCCGGCTTCGGTATGGTCATCGCCGCCCGGGCCTCCATCTCCGGGGCCGAGGGGGGCTGTCAGGCGGAGATCGGCTCCGCCGCCGCTATGGCCGCCCCCGCCCTGGTCCACCTCCAGGGGGGCTCCCCGGAGCAGATGTCCCATGCCTGCGCGATGGCGGTGAAAAATCTGCTGGGGCTGGCCTGCGACCCGGTGGGGGGCCTGGTGGAGGTGCCCTGTGTCAAGCGCAACGTCATCGGGGCCATGGACGCCTTCTCCGCCGCCCAGATGGCCCTGGCGGGCATTGAGAGCCGGGTCCCCCCCGACCAGGTGCTGGACGCAATGGCTGAGGTGGGCTGCTCCCTGCCCCACACCCTGCGGGAGACGGGCAAGGGTGGACTGGCCGCGACCCCCTTCGGGCTGGAGTACGCCCCCAAGGAGCCCTGATTTTGATTGGGAATGGCTGTGGGCCGTCCCCGCAAACCGATTTTACAGGAACAGGGAATGAACCCAATGGTCAAAAAAAAAGAGAGAAGGTATCCCCATGAAAAAGCGCCTGAGCGCACTGCTCCTGGCAGCCATGATTCTGTCTCTGGCCGCCTGCGCAGCCCCGGAGCACTCTGACGACTCCTCCCTCACCGCCAACCAGCGCTATGCCCTGGAGAAGCTGGACCAGGTCAACGATATGGTCCTGACCCGGGAGACCGTCCCCTCCGACTGCCTGCGCTACCTCCCCGATGATCTGGCGGAGCTGGTGGAGGAGTACAACGACCAGACAGGGAACCTGCGCATCCGCTTTACCGCCAACGCCAGACGCGTCGTCCACAGTCTCCTCTACGATCTGGAGGACAGAACGGAACCCCTGGTGTATGAGTATCCCCAAGTCTACTACGACTGGGTGGGGCGCATCTCCCATTACGCCCTCTTCGAAAACTTCACCGAGCTGTGCGAGAACGACCCCAGCCTGTCCTTCCCGCTGTATGTCGAGGGCGGCGGCTCCTACGGGATGTGGGCTCTGCCCAGCCACTTCTATGATGACAGGGATGTGCAGGAGCTCCAGGATTATCTCCGCCTGGTGGAACAGCTGCTGGACGCCTTCGACGCCGCCCGGGAGACCAAAGTATAATTGATAACAAGGACTGAACCAAATGGCTAAGAAAAAAACGCCGGCTGAACAAAAAAAACGGGGCGCCGACCCCAACGTGATGGGCCTGCGGGCGGAGGTGCTGGAGCAGCCCATCACCCAGACCCTGGAGATCAACTATATGCCCTACGCCATGTCGGTCATCATCTCCCGGGCCATCCCCGAGATTGACGGCTTCAAGCCCTCCCACCGCAAGCTGCTGTATACCATGTACACCATGAAGCTGCTGGGGGGCGCCCGGACCAAGAGCGCCAACATTGTGGGCCAGACCATGAAGCTCAATCCCCACGGCGACCAGGCCATCTACGACACCATGGTCCGCCTGTCCCGGGGCTACGGAGCCCTGCTCCACCCTCTGGTGGACTCCAAGGGCAACTTCGGCAAGGTGTACTCCCGGGATATGGCCTGGGCGGCCAGCCGCTACACCGAGGCCCGGCTGGACTCCATCTGTAACGAGCTGTTTCGGGACATCGACCAGGACACGGTAGACTTTGTGGACAACTACGACGGCAAGCTGAAGGAGCCCACTCTGCTGCCCACCACCTTCCCCAACGTACTGGTCAGCGCCAACAAGGGCATCGCCGTGGGCATGGCCAGCGACTTGTGCGGCTTTAACCTGGAGGAGGTGTGCGACACCACCATCGCTTTTTTAAAGGACCCGGACCACGATATTATGACGACCCTCAAGGCTCCCGACCTGCCCACCGGCGGCGAGCTGCTCTATGACGCCGCCGCCCTGGGGGATATCTACCGCACCGGTCGGGGCTCCTTCAAGGTCCGGGCCAGGTGGCGCTACGTGAAGGAAGAAAACCTGATCGAGGTCTACGAGATCCCCTACTCCACCACCTCTGAGGCCATTCTGGACAAGGTGACCGAGCTGATTAAGCTGGGCAAGGTGAAGGAGATCGCCGATATGCGGGACGAGACCGACCTGTCCGGCCTGAAGCTGACCATCGACCTGAAACGGGGCGCCAATCCGGACAAGCTGATGGCCAAGCTCTTCAAGCTGACCCCCCTGCTGGACAGCCAGTCCTGCAACTTCAACATCCTCATCGCCGGAATGCCCCGGGTGATGGGAGTGCGGGAGATTCTGGAGGAGTGGACCGCCTGGCGGATGGAGTCGGTGCGCCGTCGGGTCTACTTCTCCATGAACAAGAAGAAGGAGAAGCTCCACCTCTTAAAGGGCCTGCGGCGTATCCTGCTGGACATTGACCGGGCCATTCAGATCATCCGGGACACCGAGGAGGACGCCGAGGTCATCCCCAATTTGATGATTGGCTTCGGCATTGACCAGGTCCAGGCGGAGTATGTGGCGGATATCCGGCTGCGCAACATCAACAAGGAGTACATCCTCAAGCGCACCCAGGAGGTAGACGCCCTGGCCGACGAGATCGCCGACCTGGAGGACATTGTGGGCTCCCCCAAGCGCATCCGGAAGATTATTGTGGGGGAGCTCACCGAGGTAAAGAAAAAATACGCCGTCCCCCGGCGGACTCAAATCGTCTACGACCACATGGACGAGCCGGTGATGACGGCGGAGGACGAGACCCCCGACTACCCCGTCCACCTGTTCTTCTCCCGGGAGGGCTACCTGAAGAAAATCACCCCCCAGTCCCTGCGCATGGCCAGCGAGCAGAAGTACAAGGAGGGGGACGGGCCCTGTCTCCAGTGGGAGACGACCAACAGGGAGGAGCTGCTGGTGTTTACCGACAAGCAGCAGTGCTACAAGACCCGCCTCAGCGACTTTGAGGACACCAAGGCCAGCGTTCTGGGGGACTATCTGCCCTCCAAGCTGGGGATGGAGGCGGATGAAAAGGCCCTCTGGGCCTGTCTGGCGGGGGACTACTCGGGACATCTGCTGTTCTTCTTTGAAAACGGCAAGGTGGCCCGGGTTGAGCTGTCCGCCTACCAGACCCAGACCCGCCGGAAAAAGCTCACCGGGGCCTACTCCGACAAGTCCCCTCTGGTCACCGCCTTCCTGCTGAAGGAGGACTTCGAGGCGGCGGTGGTCTCCACCGAGGGCCGCTGCCTGGTCTTCCACACCGCCAGCCTCAGCCCCAAGACCACCCGGAGCACCCAGGGGGTGGGCGTGATGACCCTGAAGCCCAAGTACAAGGTGGAGAAGGTCCTCCCCCTGGACCGCACCCACATTCAAAACGCCGCCCGCTACCGCTCCCGCTCCCTGCCGGTGGCCGGGGCCCTGCTCAAGGAGGAGGACCGGGGGGAGGAGCAGATGACACTGCTGTAATCAGGAGGAATTTATGAAACAAGCCGGCCTCTCCCGCCTGGCGCGGGACTATGTCTGGATATTTCTGGGTTCAGTGCTCTACGCGGTCAGCTTTGACTGGTTCTATGTACCCAATCAGCTGGGCTTCGGGGGCCTCACCGCCCTGGGCATGATCCTCAACCACCTCTCCCCCGCCATCCCCATCGGCACGGTGGTGCTGGTGCTCAATATCCCCCTCTTTCTGCTGGGTTGGAAATTTTTGGGGTGGCGCACCCTGGTGTCCTCCCTCTTCGCTATGACGGCCACCTCCTTGCTGGTGGACCTGATCGCCGCCCTGTACACCTTCCCGCCCATGGACCCCATGCTGGCCGCCATCTTCGGCGGAGTCACCCTGGGGGTCTCCCTGGGCATGATCTTCTCCAAGGGGGCCACCACCGGGGGCACCGACCTGATCGCCCGCCTGCTCAAGCTGCCCTTCGCCTGGCTGCCCATGGGCAAGTTGCTGCTGGTGGTGGACCTGTCCATGCTGCTGGCGGTGTCTGTGGCCTTCCGCAGCTTAAACAGCGCCCTGTACGGCATCATCTCTCTGTATATCTCCACCGCCGTGATGGACCAGGTACTCTACGGCCTGGACCGGTCCAAGGTGGCCTATATCATCACCTCCCGCCCCCGGCCCATGGCGGCGGAGATTGACCGGCAGATGGACCGGGGGACCACCTTTCTCCACGGGGAGGGGAGCTTTTCCAAGGAGGAGAAGCTGGTGCTCATGTGCGCCTTCAAGCAGCGGCAGATCGTCCCCCTGAAGGCGCTGGTCCACGAGATGGACCCAGAGGCCTTCCTCATTGTCTGCGACGCCCACGAGGTACTGGGCCAGGGCTTTCGACGGTATCAAAAGAACGACATATAAAGGAGTGCTGAGGATGACAGACTGGACCCATTTGATGAAAAACCTGGAGACACGGGGGTTTTCCCCCAAAGCCTTCGCCACCAAGGAGGAGGCCGCCGACTACCTGGACAGCCAGATCGACGGGGTCAGCGTGGCCTTCGGCGGCTCCATGACCGTCCAGGAGATGGAGCTTTATCCCCGGCTGGCCGCCCACAACAGCGCCCTCTGGCACTGGAACAAGGACGCGCTGGCTCAGGCCGCCGTCACCGACGTATACATCTGCTCCGCCAACGGCCTGGCCGAGACCGGGGAGATCGTCAACATCGACGGGGTTGGCAACCGGGTGGCCTCCACCATCTTCGGCCACAAGCGGGTCTATTTCGTGGTGGGCCGAAACAAGATCGCCCCGGACTTTGACCAGGCCCTGTGGCGGGCACGGAACATTGCCGCCCCCAAAAACTGCCGGCGGCTGGGGCTGAAGACCCCCTGCGCCGTTAAGGCCGACAAATGCTACAACTGCTCCAGCCCGGACCGCAGCTGCCGCGCTCTGGTGGTCCTGTGGGAGAAACCCCGGGATGTGGAGAAGATGGAGGTCATCCTCATTGACCAGGAGCTGGGCTATTAAGCCGGCGGGCGGGCGTCTTCTGGCGGGGCTCCTCTCCCTGACCCTGGCGCTGACCGGCTGCTCCGCCCTGCTGGAGCGGGACTATACCTCCGTGACCCCCCACAACGCCGCCCCCGCCACTGAGGGGAACCCCTCAACCCTGCGGGCGGACAGCTATCAGGAGCTGGTCAACGCCCTGGTCTACTTCATCAGCGGCGGCATGGAGGAGGGCACCGTCCGGCTGTACACCCGGGCGGAGGACGTGGAGTCCTTCCTGTCCGGTGCCTGTCTGGAGGTGGTCCAGGAGGACCCGCTGGGGGCCTACTGCGTGGAGTTTATCAAGTACACCGTGGACCCGGTGGTCACCTATTTCCAGGCTGACGTGCATATCACCTACCGCCGCAGCCGGGAACAGGTGGCCTCCATTGTCCAGGCCACCGGGGTCACCGCCATCCGCAGCGAGCTGGAGTCGGCCCTGTCCACCTTCGCCACCGAGCGGGTACTGCGCATCAGCTACTTTGAGGAGGACGAGGCCTTCATCCGGGACCTGGCCCGGCAGGCCTACTACAACACCCCCGCCTCCGCCCTGGGGATGCCGGAGATCTCGGTCTTCATCTACCCCAACACGGGCCGGCAGCGGATTGTGGAGATTTTAATGCAGTACCCCCTGGAGCGCCCCGAGCTGGAGAGCCGCCAAGAGGATTTGGCCTACGCTCTGGAGCAGCTGGCCTGGGACCTGGACAGCCTTACAGGCCGCCGCCAGGCGCTGGCCGCCGCCTGGGCGCTGCTGGACACCGGCGACCCCGATCCCCTGGGGGGCTCCACCGCCTATGACCTGTTCCACAGCGGCTCCGCCAACAGCGAGGGCCTTTCCCTGGCCTACGCCGCCCTGTGCCAGCAGCTGGAGCTGTCCTGTCAGACGGCCCAGGGGGAGCAGAACGGGGAACCGCACTTTTGGAACGTGGTACAGACAGCCGAGGGCTGGCGGCACATCGACCTGTCTGGAGGAGAACCGGCGCTGTATACCGACGCTCAGCTTCTGGAGCTGGGCTATACCTGGGGGGAGGGCGCACTGCCCGCCTGCGCGGAGGAGTAGGAAAATTGTTCCTTTCTTACCGTTGTGTTACATCCCTTGCCAAGTCAGGAAAGTTTCGCTATAATAGTCTTGACTTACCTCCCAGGCCCGCCCAGAAAGGAGCCCCCATGAACGGAATCAGACGTTGGCTGGCCGCCGCGGTGATCGCGGCCGCCTCTCTCAGCTGCGCCCATGCCCTGCCGGCCCAGACCCCCTTTGCCGAGCTGCGCATTGATGCGTCAGATCTGGATATCCCCGACCGCAATATCTCCATCGTCCTCTATCATCGGGATGAGGCCGGACAGTTTCAGCCCGACGGAACCCGTGAGGTCAGCTGTAGGCTCAACCGGACCACCAAGGACGCCAGCTTCTTTATTCAGACCGACTCTGACGGGGTCTGGCTGTCGGTGGACTACCTCACCGACGTCAACGGCGACGGCGTCTACGAGCTGCTGGAGGACGAACAGGCCCCCGTGTGGGACGTGATGGACAGCTACGGCATTCTGGCAGTGCCCACCGGGGACCCCCCTGTGCTGGAGGCCGGACTTCCCCACCTGCTGTCCCCGGATATGCTGATCCAGCGCAGTCTGGAGGCTGTCCAGGACCGTCTCCCCGGCGGGAGCACCCCTCTGACCGAGGAAGAGAATGGCCAAAAGCAGCGGGAACTGCCCCTGTGCATGGTCCGTCTCCGCCACACCGATCCGGAGGACGGGCAGAGCTATGAGCAGACCTATTATATCCAGATCACCGACAATGTGGGGATGCCGCTGGACGTCTCCCCCAACGACTGGTACTACGACGCGGTGAACTTCGTTCTGTCCCGGGGCTACTTCACCGGCTCCTCCAGCGGACTGTTCCTCCCGGATGGGCAGCTCACCCGGGCCCAGCTGGCGCAGGTGCTGTGGGCCATGAGCGGCTATCCGGAGACTCAGGAGGCCCGCTTCTCCGACGTCTCCCCCGACGACTGGTTCTGCCAGGCCGTCTCCTGGTGCCAGCAGGAGGGCCTGATCGCCGGTTACCCCAACCAGACCTTCTCGCCCAACAGTCTGCTGTCCCGGGAACAGCTGGTTACGGTCCTCTACAGCTACGCCCAGCGGGCCGGGGTCAGCCTGCGCACCAGCGTGGAGCTCTCCCAGTACACCGATGGCGGAGCGACCTCCCCCTGGGCCGCCGAGAGTATGCGCTGGGCCCTGACTCACGAGCTGCTGCCCATTACCGACGACCTCCTCCAGCCCGGCGCCATTGTCTCCCGGGCGGAGCTGGCCAGCGCCCTGTACGCATACTCGCTCCAGTTTGACATCTATGGCTCCGCCATCTCCAGCGGACTGCGCTGAAATTTGCCTCCGGTCTTCGGGCCGGGGGCGCTGTTTTTCCCCTCCCTCAGTTTAAGGACTGGAATATTTGTCCAAACTATCCATAGAATAAACCGAAGGAAAAAAGCTGAGAGGAGCGAACATATAATGGCCCAATCCCCAAGAAAATTGTCCCTGCGCCGGGGCGATCCAGCCCGGGAGGAGGAGCGGCGGGATTTGCTTAACTCCCTGTCCCACACCCGGACCCTCATCAACCAGGCCTACGGCGGCTTCAACTGCGCCAGCGATACCGACCTGATCGAGTCCTATGTCTTTGAGATCAACGCCCTCCAAGCCCGGTACAACTACCTGCTGCGCCGGGTCAAGGAGCTGGAGGGAGCTACATGAGCCCTGTGCCCGGATATGCGGCCTGGTGCCTCACCGGACTGCTGCTGTGCGCCGCCCTCTTCCTCCTGCGGGACCTGGCGGCGCGGCTGCTCCGGCTGGCCCTGCGCTCCTCGGTGGGGCTGGCCGCGCTGGCCCTGTTCTCCCAGGTGGGCCACCTCTTTGGGATCAGCCTGGGAGTCAATCTGGTCAACGCCCTGATTTTGGGGCTGCTGGGCGTCCCCGGCTTCGGCCTGCTGCTCATGGTCCAGTGGGTGCTGCGGTAAACCGGCCTCTTCTTTTTGAAAAAGAAATGTTTTTTAGGCTTGACAAATCCCGCCTTTCATGGTAAGATAGCAAGCGTCTCTGATTGGAGTACATCCGGAGAGATGTCCGAGGGGTTTAAGGAGCTGGTCTTGAAAACCAGTGACTCGCAAGAGCCGTGGGTTCGAATCCCACTCTCTCCGCCACTTCGGAGCAAGCAATGTGAAGCTGTTTCCCTAAAATTCAATACACAGTTTTTACTTGCAGCCACGCAGAAGTACCCAAGTGGCTATAAGGGGCTCCCCTGCTAAGGGAGTAGGCGGGTAAAACCGTGCGGGGGTTCGAATCCCCCCTTCTGCGCCAAACCGGGGCAAGCGTCACATTGCTTGCTCCGACTTTTTATCGTCGGAGTATTTTTTCTTCCTGCTCCAGAGAGACAAAACTGAGAAAGGGAGTCAATCCATGGATTTGAAGTTTGACGTGAAGGAAAAAATCGAGGAGGCCGTCCAGAAGCTGCAAAAGGACCCCGCCCTTCTGAAACGCTTCCAGAGTGACCCGGTGAAGACCGTGGAGACCCTGCTGGGCGTGGACCTGCCTGACGATCAGCTCCAGCCCCTTGTGGCCGGCGTCAAGACCCGGCTGGCCGCCTCTGACCTGGGTGGAAAGCTGGAGGGCCTGAAAAAGCTGTTCTGAACACATTCCCAATCTGCGCCTCACCGTGGGGCGCTTTTTTTAACCACAGAAATGAAGGGGGCCGCCGCCTGTGAACTTATGCGACACCAGCCAAATCAGAGCCCTGCTGGCCCGGCACGGCTTCCGCTTCTCCAAGTCTATGGGGCAGAATTTCCTCATTGCGGACTGGGTCCCCAGGGAGATTGCCAGCGCCTCCGGAGCCGCTCCCGGGGCCGGCGTGCTGGAGATTGGCCCAGGGATCGGGCCCCTCACCGTCCAGCTGGCGGAGCGGGCGGACCAGGTGGTCTCGGTGGAGCTGGACCGCTCCCTGCTGCCCATTTTGGCGGAGACCCTTCAAGACTTCCCCAATGCAGAGGTGGTCTCCGGAGATATTTTGAAACTGGACATCTCCGCCCTGGTCCGGGAAAAATTTTCCGGGCTGACCCCCATCGCCTGCGCCAACCTGCCCTACAACATCACAACCCCCGCCATCACCGCCCTCATTGAAGCGGGCTGCTTCTCCTTTATCACAGTGATGATCCAGCGGGAGGTAGCCCAGCGCATCTGCGCCCAGCCCGGAACGAAGGACTACGGGGCCTTCTCCGTCTACTGCCAGTATTATACCCGTCCGGAGCTGCTCTTTGAGGTCCCTCCGGAGTGCTTCATCCCCACCCCCAAGGTGACCTCTGCCGTGGTGCGGATGGTCCACCGCCCCGCCCCTGAGGAGGCGGACGACCCCGAGCACTTCTTCAAGGTGGTCCGGGCCTCCTTCGCCCTGCGGCGCAAAACCCTGCTCAACAGCCTGTCCGCCGGCCTGAGCGGGCAGTACGCAAAAGAGGACGTGGCCCGGGCCATTGAACGCTGCGGATTTCCCCCAGATATCCGGGGAGAGCGGCTGTCCATCCCTCAATTTGCCCAACTGTCCAGAGCTTTGCGGGGAATTGTTTGACCCTTTTGACCATTCCGTCATTTTCGTCCACTTCTCTCTTGCAAAGCCAGAAAAATTGGGGTAAAATAAGGCATGATTCGGAATGGATAACCACTTTAACTATTTTTAAGGAGGAATTCATCATGGAAACCTACGGATTGGAACAATACGGCATTACTGGCATTCAGGAGGTCGTATACAATCCCACCTATGAGCAGCTCTTCGAGGCTGAGATGGACCCCACCCTGGAGGGCTTTGAGAAGGGCCAGATGACCGAGCTGGGCGCTGTCAATGTGATGACCGGCATCTACACCGGCCGCTCCCCCAAAGACAAGTTCATCGTTATGGACGAAAATTCCAAGGACACCGTGTGGTGGACCTCCGACGAGTTCAAGAACGATAACAAGCCCGCCTCTCAGCAGGCCTGGGACGCCTGCAAGCAGCTGGCCATCCAGGAGCTGTCCAACAAGAAGCTGTACGTGATGGACGTGTTCTGCGGCACCAACAAGGACACCCGCATGGCTATCCGCTTCATCATGGAGGTGGCTTGGCAGGCTCACTTCGTGAAGAATATGTTCATCGCCCCCACCGAGGAGGAGCTGAAAAACTTCAAGCCCGACTTCATCTCCTACAACGCCTCCAAGGCCAAGCTGACCAACTACAAGGAGCTGGGCCTGAACTCCGAGACCGCCGCCATCTTCAACATCACCAGCCGTGAGCAGGTCATCATCAACACCTGGTACGGCGGCGAGATGAAGAAGGGCATGTTCTCCATGATGAACTACTACCTGCCCCTGAAGGGCATTGCCTCCATGCACTGCTCCGCCAACACCGACATGAACGGCGAGAACACCGCCATCTTCTTCGGCCTGTCTGGCACCGGCAAGACCACTCTGTCCACCGACCCCAAGCGTCTGCTCATCGGCGACGACGAGCACGGCTGGGACGACGAGGGCGTGTTCAACTTTGAGGGCGGCTGCTACGCCAAGGTCATCAACCTGGACAAGGACGCCGAGCCCGACATCTACAACGCCATCCGCCGCAACGCCCTGCTGGAGAACGTCACCGTGGACGGCGAGGGCAAGATCGACTTTGCCGACAAGTCCGTCACTGAGAACACCCGCGTCTCCTACCCCATCGAGCACATTGAGAAAATCGTGAAGAACGTTCACCCCACCTCCTCCGGCCCTGCCGCCAAGAACGTCATCTTCCTGTCCGCCGACGCCTTCGGCGTGCTGCCCCCCGTGTCCATCCTGACCCCGGAGCAGACCCAGTACTACTTCCTGTCCGGCTTCACCTCCAAGCTGGCCGGCACCGAGCGGGGCATCACCGAGCCCACCCCCACCTTCTCCGCCTGCTTCGGCCAGGCCTTCCTGGAGCTGCACCCCACCAAGTACGGCGAGGAGCTGGTGAAGCGGATGGAGAAGTCGGGCGCCAAGGCCTACCTGGTAAACACCGGCTGGAACGGCACCGGCAAGCGCATCTCCATCAAGGATACCCGCGGCATCATCGACGCCATCCTGGACGGCTCCATCCTGAAGGCCGAGACCAAGACCATCCCCTACTTCGGCTTTGAAGTGCCCACCTCCCTGCCCGGCGTTGACCCCGCCATCCTGGACCCCCGGGATACCTACGCCGACCCCGCCGAGTGGGACACCAAGGCCAAGGACCTGGCCAGCCGCTTCGTGAAGAACTTTGTCAAGTACACCGGCAACGACGCCGGCAAGGCCCTGGTGGCCGCCGGCCCCAAGGTGGACTGATTTTCCCCAATGAGAACAGGGCGCGAAAGCGCCCTGTTTTTCTTGCATTTTATCCTGCCCTATTGTAAACTATAGAAAAAGGGAAAGGAGGCCGGTTATGAATACGAATCTGGCCTGTCCGGACGAGGAATTTCAGCGCAGTGAGCTGGTCGGCGGCAAATTGGTTGCGATGTCGCCCCGACCCACATTCAACCACAACCGGGTTGCGGAAAATATCGACTTTATCTTCCGCACATATTTGAAAGGGAAAAAATGCACCCCGTTTGGAGATGGATACGACCTGTTCCTCACCGACGAGGATCACTTTATCCCGGACTTCATGGTGGTCTGCGACCGGGACAAGATCAAAAACGACGGCGTCCACGGCGCGCCCGACCTGGTGGTGGAGGTGCTCTCCCCCAGCACGGTGAAGCGTGACCGCACCCGGAAAAAGGACGTGTACGGCCTGTGCGGCGTGCGGGAATACTGGCTGGTCGATCCCGCCGGCAAGACCGTGGAGGTCTATCGGAACACCGGCGCGGAACTGGTCCTCCATGAGGTCTACGCCGTCTACCCCGACTGGATGCTGCCCAGGCTGACCGAATCGGAACGGGCCGCTGTGGTCACCCACTTCAAGTGCAGCCTCTTTGACGATTTGGATATCGCTTTGGACGACATTTTCAGCGGCCTTCTGCCGTCATAATCAGAGGAGGAATTTGCCATGGGCCTGTTCAAAAAGAAAAAACAGCCGGAGCGCGCTCCGGAGCCGGAGAAAAAATCCCCCCTGGACGAGATGGACTCCTCCATCCGCCCGGGCGGGGTGTTTATGGTGCAGCTGCTGATGAAGGAGCAGTGCGAGACGCCCAGTCTGGAGCAGATGACCCAGGTGCTGGAGCGCCACATCGGCAGGGTGGAGGCCGCCCCGCCCTCCGACGATCTGGCCGCCAACATGAAGGACATCGCCCTCTTCGCCGCTCTGGACCACATCGCCAAATTCAGCAACAGCGAGGGGCCGGTGCAGGTGTCGGTCATGCCCTGCGACACCTTCCACCCGGAGAAAATCGACGAGATGAAGCGCAGCCAGATGTGGGACTGCCTCCCAGACCGGGACCGCATTCTGTCGGAGTGCAAATACTGCGTCTTCGCCAATGACATTCTCACCGGCGCTCTGGACCCCCTGGAGCGGGCTAATTTCGACATGGATTTTCTGGAGGCTCTGCTGGAGCTCTTCCCCACCTGCGAGGCGGTGTACTCCCTGAACACCGGCAAACTGGTGCTGGCCGACGTGATCCGCAGCAGGACGGTCACTGGTCTGGACCGGTTCATCCGCTATATTGTCAACGCCCGATTCTTTAACATTGAAAACAGCGGCGACCACATTGTGGACACCCTGGGTATGTCCCTGCTGTACATCGAGGACCTCCAGTACCACTTCCACAGCATGGACCCCAACTGGGTTGTGATGCACGCCTATAACATCGCCGCCTATATCCTGGAAAACCGCCGCCCCATTCAAGACGGCGACACCATCGACGGTGTGACCGACGGCCAAATCGACCAAAGCCTCCAGTGGAAATGCCACTTTGAGGACGCCATCGTCCTGCCCGGCCGTCCCGTGCTGGACATCCATATGGGGAGCTATGCCGCCGGCGGGCGGTGATACAGGCCCTCTGCAATCCAGCACAACAGCAAGGAAGGAGAAGGAGTGCAATGGAAGCATTTTTCTTGGATCTGCGGCCCGCCATTGAGGAGGCGGTGCGGCACGCAATGGAGAAGATCCGCCGGGAGGCCGGGGACGAGCACATCTACAGCGCGGCCCTGGTCACCGACAGCGGCTGCACAACCCTCTTTCTGGCGGTGAACACCGAGGAGGCGCTGGCGCGGCGGGACCAGGAGGACCGGACGCCGGAGCGGCTGGCGGAGCTGCTGGAGTATTATCCCCGGGAGGTGGTGGATCAGGTGGCGGCGGGCTCCTTCAGCCTGAACCGCTATGTCCCCGACGAGTGGGGCTGGTCCGACGGAACGGACAGCGGGCTGGATCAGGTCAGCAGACGGCTTTGCGACCGGGAGGAGCAGCTCTCCGGCGGGGAGGAGGATACCTGTGACGAGGAGCAGCTCCTGGAGACGGTGATGTGTGCCTTTGAGACCCTTCGGGCGGAGGGCGTCTTTGGCCCGGAGGTCCTCTGCTTTGTCTCCATGTCCGACGATGAGCGGGCGGAGGAGATTGAGGATAACTCCGCCCAGCGGCTCAACACCCCGGAACAATATGGGCAGTTCCAGGGCTGGATGAAATTGTTTTACGGCTGACCAGTTTCCCTCTGCAAAGGGGGCGCTTCCTCCGCCAGCGGCAGGGTCAACACCGGACACCCCTCCGCGGCGGGGGCGGCGGCGCACTGGGGCAGGGAGAGCTCTACCCCCGCCTCCGTCAGGCACCAGCTCTGAAGGGGGCGGACTTTTTTCGCCTTTTCAGGCCAGTCCCTGTCCAGAAAGCAGTCCCCCGCCTGACGGCGCTCCTCCCCCTGGCGGACCAGCGACTGCCACAGCCGCTTCCGCCAGCCCTTCTCCCCGGGGAACAGGCTTCGCAGGGGCTTGGGTGCCCCCTCCCGGACAGTCCACACGTCCCCCCAGCGCACCCGGGCAGCGCGGCCATCCCCCCGGACCTCCGATCCATGGAAGCGCAGGCTGAGAATCCCGTCCTGAAGCAGCGCCGTCTCCCCAGCCAGCTCCCCCTGCCAGGGAGTGAAGGGCTTGGCCGCCTCCCGGCGATTTGCCAGCTCCAGGCAGGCCAGCCAGTAGACCTCCCGCTCCCACCTCCGCCGCCAGCTCCCGGCAACCCGGGCGTAATACTGGCTGATCCACACGCCCCCCAGGCCGGCCCCCTCCACCTGGGGCCAGGACAGGGCAAATGCCAGCACCGGCTCCCCCTCCAGGGTCAGGGTCCGCTCCTCCTTCTGCCATATGACCTGAATATCTTCCATGTTCCCGCCTCCTCTCTCCGTTTCTCCATCCTATGCCCGTATTGGGGATCGGTGCATTTTCCCCATGGATTTCTGCGTTTCTTTGTTTTTTAAGTTTACTTTTCTAAGTCAGCGTGTTAAAATAGATAAAAATACAGAGAGGCAGGTAGGCCAATATGTCAAAATTTTTGGACAAGCAGAGCAGCGACGCTCTGTACCGCGCCATTGTCAGCATCCAGAATGAGGAGGAGTGCCGCAGCTTCCTGGAGGACCTGTGTACCGTCTCTGAGCTGAAGGCTATGGCTCAGCGCATGGATGTGGCCATGCTGCTGGACGAGGGGCTGATCTACAGCGAGATCCTGGAGAAAACCGGAGCCTCCAGCGCCACCATCAGCCGGGTGAACCGCTGCCTGCACTACGGGGCGGGGGGCTACAAGACCATCGTTCCCCGCCTGCGGGAGCAGAAGGAATGAGCAGCTATCACTTTCTGGCCCGTTGCTACGACCGGCTGACCTATGACGTGGACTACGCCGCCTGGGCCGACTACATCGAAAAGCATTTTCGCAAAGCGTCTCTGCCCGGAAACACCGTGCTGGACCTGGCCTGCGGCACCGGCTCCCTGACCCGGGAGCTGGCGCTGCGGGGCTACGAGATGATCGGCGTGGACCAGTCCCCCGAAATGCTCTCGGAGGCGGCGGAGAAAAACCGGGGCGCCGCCCCCATCGAGCCCATCTTCCTGTGCCAAAGCATGGATCAACTGGACCTGTACGGCACCATTGACGCCTGTGTGTGCTGCCTGGACAGCGTGAACTATGTCACCGACCCCAGGAAGCTGGCAAAGGCCTTCCAGCGGGTCCATCTGTTCCTTATGCCCGGGGGGCTGTTCCTCTTTGATATCAACTCCCCGGAGAAGCTGGAGGGGCTGGACGGCCAGGTCTTTCTGGACGAGACCGAGGACACCTACTGCGTGTGGCGCGCAGAGTTCTCCCGGCATATCTGCTCCTACTTTATGGATATTTTCCAGCTGGACGGAGAGACTGGCCAGTGGGAACGGGGGGAGGAGCTTCACCGGGAACGGGCCTACACGGTGGCCGAGCTCACCGCTATGCTGGAGGAGGCGGGCTTCCGGGAGATCAGGACCTTTGGAGAACTGAAACTGCGTCCCCCCAGGGCGGGGGAACAGCGCATCTTTTTTACCGCAAGAAAGGACAGTCAGCCATGAACAACGAAATTGTGCGCGTCATCACCACCGACGGCTTTGCCAAGGGGGTTGCCGTTACCGGCCGGGACATTGTGGAGCGGGCCCGGAACATTCACAAGCTTCTGCCCATGGGCACCGCCGCCCTGGGCCGGACCCTGATGGCGGCCTCTATGATGGGGGATATGCTCAAGGAGGAGAAGGGGGCCCTTACCCTCCAGATCAAGGGGGGCGGGCCCTTGGGCGCCATTTTGGCCGTCTCCGACTATGAGGGCAACGTTCGGGGCTACGTCCAGAACCCCCAGGTGGAGCTGATGGAGCAGCGCCCCAGCAAGCTGGACGTGGGAGCCGCCGTAGGTCTGGACGGGACCCTCACCGTTATCAAGGACCTGGGCCTGAAGGAGCCCTATGTGGGGTCCATCGGCCTGTTCTCCGGGGAGATTGCCGACGACCTAGCCATGTACTTTGTGGAGAGCGAGCAGATCCCCACCGCCTGCGCTCTGGGGGTCCTGGTCGGGCTGGACCAGAGCGTCACCGCCGCCGGAGGCTATATCATCCAGCTCCTCCCCGGGGCCAGCGAGGAGATGATAACCCAAATTGAGGCGGGGGTCCACGCCATGGGCTCTGTCAGCCACGCACTGGCGGAGGGGCTGGACGCCGAGGGTCTGCTGCGGGCCGTGCTGAAAAACTTTGACCTGGAAATTTTGGAAAAGCATCCGGTGGAGTATCGGTGCTACTGCTCCCGGGACCGGGTGAGCCGGGCCCTTATCAGCATGGGGAAAAAGGACCTGTCCGAGCTGATTGCGGAACAGGGACAGGCAGAGCTGACCTGTCAGTTCTGTGACAAAATCTACCGCTTCTCCCGGGAGGAGCTGGAGCAGCTGCTGAAGGAGATGTAACCGGATGAGCACACTAAGTTATATGAAAAATATCCCCGGGGAGGAGGTGTTGGCGCTGGCCTCACTGGTGGAGGCAGGTCCCGGCCAGGTGGTCAGCCGCACTCTGGCTCAGAACAAGGCGGTAAGCGTGACCCTCTTCTCCTTTGCCCCGGGGGAGGAGATCAGCACCCACCAGTCCGAGGGGGACGCAATGGTCACTGTTCTGGAGGGCACAGGCAGATTTACTGTGGACGGCAGGGAGTACCTGGTCTCCCAGGGCCAGGCGCTGGTCATGCCCTCAGGCAAGCCCCACGCTGTCTTTGCCCCGGAGACCTTTAAAATGCTGCTGGTGGTTATATTCCCCTGCGCATAAAAATCCGGGCGGCCCAGCCGCCCGGATTCCTTTTGCTTAAAATCTGCTGCTTCCGCCGTTGGTCACGGCCTCCAGCACTGCGTAGAGACTCATATCAAACTCCTTGGTCATGGTAAGGGCCTCCTCCATGTCCAAATCTCCCAGACGGCCCCTCTGCACTGCGATGATCCGGTTACCCTTGCCCTCCATCAGGGTCTGCACCGCCATATAGCCCATACGGCTGGCGGTCTCGCGGTCACGGGCGGAGGGTGCGCCGCCCCGCTGGATATGCCCGGGGACGGTGACCCGGGGGTCAATTCCAATCTCATCGTGGATACGGGTTGCAATCTCAAAGGCGCTGCCCGCACCCTCGGCCACCACCACCATATAGTGGGTGGTGCCCGCCAGACGGGCCCGGCGGATCTTGTCCACCACATCCCGCTCAAAGTCCACCGGCCGCTCCGGAATCAGCACAGCGGTGGCGCCCACGGCGGTACCCACATACAGCGCCAGATACCCGGCATGGCGGCCCATAACCTCTACCACGGAGCAGCGCTCATGGGACTGCATGGTGTCCCGCAGCTTGTCGATACACTCGATAGCGGTGTTGCAGGCGGTGTCGAAGCCGATGGTGTAGTAGGAGCAGCCAATATCGTTGTCGATGGTGGCGGGGATGCCGATGACATCCAGCTTCTGTCCCCTCTCGGCCACCTGACGGGACAGGGCCAGCGCCCCCCGGAAGGTGCCGTCGCCGCCGATGGCCACAATGCCGTCCAATCCCAGCAGCTTGCAGGTGGCGATGGCCTTATCCCGACCGGCGGGGTCCAGGAACTCCTCGCAGCGGGCGGTGTACAGGATGGTGCCGCCCCGGTTGATGATGTGGCTGACGCTGGTGCTGTCCAGACGAACAAAGTCACTGTTAATCAATCCGCTCCAGCCCCGCCGGATGCCAATACACTCGATCCCATTGCCGATTGCCGTACGCACCACAGCGCGGACTGCCGCATTCATGCCCGGCGCGTCGCCTCCGCTGGTCAGAACACCAATTCGCCTGATTTTGTCACCCATAATACAACAACCTCCTTAAAAATCCCGGCCCCTTCGCCACACCGTGGGAGAGTACCGTGCTTTCATCGATCCCATTCATCCAATCATGCGCTTTGCGAATTTACCTTATTATGTCATTAATCCTTTGAATTGTCAAGAATGGCACACCAGACCCTTTTCGTGCATCCTGCCAATTTTTGCCCCGAAACCGGCGGAAATTTTGCAGCATAATTTTTTCATTTTCTGTTGACAAGCGGAGAAGGGTTTAGTATAATAAGCAAGCCGTCGTAAGTGCGGCGCAACCGGGGAGCATAGCTCAGCTGGTAGAGCACATGCCTTACAAGCATGGGGTCACAGGTTCGAGCCCTGTTGTTCCCACCACTTCATCCCCCCTTCTCCCCGCAACTACC
>NZ_QWKI01000172.1 GCF_009911645.1 Pseudoflavonifractor sp. 60 | reverse complement strand
CGGTAGTTCAGTTGGTTAGAACGCCGGCCTGTCACGCCGGAGGTCGAGGGTTCAAGTCCCTTCCGCGTCGCCATTTTTGCCTCTGTAGCTCAGTTGGTAGAGCAGAGGACTGAAAATCCTCGTGTCGTTGGTTCGATTCCGACCGGAGGCACCATCCTCCATAAGTTTAACCCTTGTGGAGGAAACAATGCGAGTGTAGCTCATCTGGTAGAGCGCCACCTTGCCAAGGTGGAGGTAGCGAGTTCGAGCCTCGTCACTCGCTCCAAAACGAGGCAAAGTTTCTTTGCCTCGTTTTTCTAAAATTGAATCCCGCGTGTGGACGGTGCCATAGCCAAGTGGTAAGGCAGAGCTCTGCAAAAGCTCCACTCCCCAGTTCAAATCTGGGTGGCACCTCCATGATAAGTTGACAGATTTTTGATTCAACCCGTGTTGAATTTCAAGGATCTGTCAATTTTTTTATTGTATCCTCTTAAACTCGGTTTGCAGATAGCGTCCTGTGGTCTCCGGCACCAGAGCCAGGACCTCCTGGCACAGGCCCTTTTCCCGCAAAAGCCGCCGCACCCGGGAGGCGCTGATGACCTCATTTCCAGAGCAAATACGTGGGATTTCGCAACATTCAATGCCAAATTGAGGGAGGATCCCTTTCATGGTCTGGTTGTAACAGTTGGTGGTCGGGTCCAGCGGCTCCTGGCCCGCAAACCGCTTTGTAATGTGGAGCTCCGGCGCAATGCACTGGGCAAACAGTGTAATATCCAGCGCGCTCTGAAGGGCGGCGGCGTCCTCCCCCTCCTTTAAAAAGTAGGTGGGAAAGGTGGCCAAGGAGATCATATAGTGTCCGCTGAGATGTACCCGCACATTGGGCAGATGAGCTGTTCCCTCCTGAACCAGACGCAGGCGGACATGGGTTGGGAAGCAGGACCTGTCCTCCTCCACCACAAACAGGTGCAGGATATCGCACTGTGACGCGGCGAACTCTACCAGCGCCTGGTGTCCCAGCGTAAAGGGATTGCAGTTCATCACAACCGCGCCAACCGTTTTGCCCACGTCCTCGGGGCCCCCCATGGGCGCGGTAAAGACCTGCAGGCCATTCATCCTGTTCTCCAGAAGAACAAGCTGCTGTGTACGGACCACTGGGAAAAAGCCGCAATTGGAGAACATCCCTTCGTTGCAGGACCGCGTAATGAGGAACAGCTCATAGAATCCGGCGGCAAAGCGTTCCTGAACCAACGCAGAAACCAGCGGCCCCAGCGCGTTCTGCCCCCGCAGCTCCGGCGTAACCGCAAAGCATTTCAGCAGCGGACCGGCAGCACAGCCGCAGGCAGAGAGCGTGTCGTTCTCATCCAGAACTGCAAAGGCGGTTTGGATGTTATCCTCATAGGTCAGGTGGTTTTCCAACAGAAAAGCGGTCAGCCGTTCCCGCTCCCGGGGATCGCGCAGCTGGAGCTGTGTCACATGGTACTCCTCTCTCATAACGGCAGCTCCTTACACAAAGCCATACAGTTCCCGGGGATTGTCCGTCAGCGCCAGCTGGCGGGCTTTTTCTGTGGGCAGCCAGATGGGGATCGTCTCCACCAGTGCGGTCTCCTCCGGCTTGACTGCTTCAGTGACATGGGGGAAATCGCTGCCCCACACGACCCGCTCCGGGGCAAATTCTGCAATGGCGATGGCGGTCTCTGTGGCGTCCGCCCAGGGCTCACCGGTCCTGGAGTTGAGATAGGGCCCGGACAGCTTGACCCAGGTGCTGCCCCGGTCGATCATTTCCTGAATAAAGGGGAAAGCGGGGTCCTTGACGCCCAAAGCGGGGTCCAGGCGGCCCATGTGGTCGATGACGACCCTGCACTCTAGCTTGCGGATCACGTCTGCATACTCCACCAGCTGGGCGGCGCTCATATGCAGCTGCATATTCCAGCCCAGATGCTTGACCCGCCGGCTCAGGGGGGCGCAGTCCTCAAAGGAGACCACCGCATTGCCAGGATTCCACACGCTGAAACGCAGGCCCCGCACACCCCCGTTGTGCAGCCGCTCTAACTCCTGATCGGAGACAGTGCGGTTTACAACCCCGATCCCCCGTGCATAGTCCGCGCCGAAGGCCTCAATGGCATCCAGAAGACAGGCGTTGTCCAATCCAAAGGGCTTGGCCTGGACAAACACCGCCCGGGGCAGACGGAGCTTGTCCGCCAGGACACGGTAGGTCTCCAGCGTTCCAGCCTGACCAGCCGCCTTGCCGTCATTGGGGAAGGCCGGGTCGATGATGTGCAGATGGGCGTTGCAGGCGTTTTGGGGCATTTCAAAGGGAACAGAAAAGGGGATACGGTCCATAAAAGACACCTCTTTTTGTCAAGCTTTCGTCTTGATTGTATCATCCTGTGATGTATATGGAAAGCACAGATATTGTGGAGCACTGCAACAAACTGTTGCAATCATTGTTCAAGTTGTCCGCAACAATGATGTACATATATTTAAAAATATGGTACTTTTCCATTGCAGATAAAGAGAGTATGATAAGCACACAACTTCAACCGCCCGATATGGAAGGAGGCATTATGATGGGAAAAACAGCTATTGTAAAAATTATGGAACGAGCCGCCGGACGCCCCGTTCAGATAGGGGAACGGGTCTGGTGCAAGGTAGACCTGGCCTCTGCAAGAGACTTTGGCGGGGCAAACTGCGTCCTCCAGTTTGAGAAGGAGATGGGAGTGGAGGCCAGGGTCTGGGACCCGGACAAGGTGGCCTACACCTTCGACCTTCAGGCCCCCTCTCACTCAGAGAAGGTGTCCAACAACCAGAAAATTATCCGGAAGTTTGCCAAGCGCCAGGGCATCAGGCATCTCTTTGACATCAACCACGGCATCGGTCAGCACGTCATGCTGGAGGCGGGGCTCATCAAGCCGGGGGACGTGGTGCTGGGCACAGACAGCCACATGAACCTGCTGGGTGCGGTGGGGGCCTTTGCCACCGGCGTGGGCAACTCCGACGTGGCCGCCGCCTACATCAACGGCACCAGTTGGTTCCGGATCCCTGAGACCATGAAAATCCTGGTCACCGGCAAGTTCCAGAGGGGCGTCTGTATGCGGGACCTGCTGACCAAGATGGTAGGCGGCCTGGGTGCCGGCGGCATGGACTACCTGGCGGTGGAGTTTGTCGGGGAGACCATCCACAACGCCTCCCTGGCGGAGCGGATCACCCTGTGCTCCATGGTCACGGAGATGAGCGGCAAGGTCCCCCTCATCATGCCTGACGGTCCGGTGCTGGACTGGCTGGTGGAGCGGGCCGGGGATGAGGTGCTGGAGCGGGTTAAGAGCCTGTCCGCCGACCCGGACGCGGAGTACTGCAAGGTGCTGGAGTATGACGTCAGCGATCTGGAGCCCATGGCCTCCTGCCCGGACGCCCCCGATCATGTAAAGCCGGTTGCCCAGGTGGCCGGGATCCTTGTGGATCAGGTTCACATCGGTTCCTGCTCCAACGGCCGCTACGAGGATATCAAGGCGGCCCACGCCGTGCTGATGGCGGGGGGCGGCAAGGTAAGCCCCACTTGCCGGACCATCATAACCCCCAGCACCACCGAAGTGCAGATGCAGTGTGTAAAGGAGGGCCTGGTCTTCGACTTCCTGGCCGCCGGTGTGGTGTTCACCAATCCCACCTGTGCCCTGTGTACCGCCGAGCACTACGGGGCGCTGCCCGCCGGGGACGTGGGCGTGGCCACCAACAACCGCAACTTTATCGGCAAGGTGGGCAAGGGCAGCCACACCTATTTGCTTTCTCCCATGGCCGCTATGGCCACTGCTATAAGAGGCTGCATTAC
>NZ_QWKI01000171.1 GCF_009911645.1 Pseudoflavonifractor sp. 60 | reverse complement strand
GGATACGACTCTCGCCCTTTTTCTTCCATGTATCCTATCTTACCACCGTTTTATCCGCTTGTGAATACAGCTTCTTAGATAGTTCTGTTGTAGCAACCTCAGCCAGCATGTTCAAGACGATTTCTGCGGTACTCATATTATCCCGCAGGTTTTGCTTTTTCAAGTTTTTCAGCTGCTTATACTGCTTTGTGGTCATACCAGACCAGGCACGAGTGATCTCATCCGTGAGAATGGCATATTCCCGACCCTGTTCTACCCCTCTGGCCTGCCACTCAGCCGTCAATTCGTTGCGGACCCGGATGGCAAGGATTCTCTGATGTATCCAATCGGGGGAATATCCCTTTCGCTGATAGGTTTCCAAAGCCCGGTCAATGGCCTGTTCCGGGTCGATAGTCTCCTCAATACGCTCCCGGCCAACCTGAGCCAGCCAGAGCTTAAAGGGTTCCGCTTTGGGAGATGGAATGGACTGGATCAGGCGAAGCAGTTGTTCTGTGGTGGCTACGTCCGTCATGCGACGTTTACCATCTGCCGCTACCATTTTCAAACCGTTACAATTTGTAACGGTTTCATTTCCCTCATCTTTCAAGCGTTTTTTCATAACGCGCCAGTAGGTTTGAGGATTAGGACTGCCTGTCAGTACCTTGATTACATCGACAATGGAAAAATACCATTCTTCCTGCTCTGAATCCCAAGCTGCCCGGATGGGCTGATTCTCAAATAGTTGGATTTTATCCTGTTCACTCATATGTACCCCTCGCAATCTGTATTTTGCCCATTATACGTCATCCGGCCCGTTCCCGCAAGAACTCAAGGAACAGTTTTTCAATCTCCCGGTCGCTGCTGAACTTCTCCAGATAGGGGGCAAACTGCTTGCGGTCAAAGGAGATTTTTCTGGGCGGGGCTGTCAGACGTTTTTCCGCAGCGTCCCGGGCCTCACGCCATGCGGAGAAAACAGCCTGACGATCAGCAGCAGGCGGGGGACATTTCTGGACGACATGCTGCATGGCGGCTTTGTTGATTTGGTAGCCAACGATGGAGCATATCTCAATAAACGCTTTCTGAGACTCAGCATTATAGTCCGCGATCAGGTCGGCGCAGGCGAGATTAAGTTGTTTAGGGGTGTTCTCCAGAATATCGGACAGTTCCGGTATCAGCTGGGTCAGCTTAACGGCTTTCCGAATTTCGTACTCGGTGACGCCAAAAAATTCGGCGACCAAGGCCCGGGCCGAATACTTCTGGCGAGAATCGCCAGAAGTTCCGTTCTCCATATCGGAACGGTATCCTTGGCGGTTTTTTGCGTCCAGCAATGCTTTGTATGCCTTTCCTCGCTCTATGGTGGAAAGCCCTTGCCGCTGGATCAGGTTAGTAGAGGTGGCAATCACGATGGCCCTAGCATCATCCGCCTCCACTACCTCCGCAGGAATCGTAGTCCACCCAGCCAGTTTTGCAGCGGCAACTCGATTGTGACCGCTCAGGATCTCATACTTATCTGTACTGATAGGGCGGACGATGATTCTGACAAACAGGCCGTCCTCCTGAATCTGTTCCGAAAAGGCTTCCAGCTTGGCCCTGGGGTAAGGGCGAAAGCCGATATCCGCTGTGAAAAAGGATACCAGCTTGTCCAGCGGGAGGTCGCAGAGCTGGGAGGCTCCAACTGGTGCCTTTTCACGGAAAATCCGCTGGTAGGCTTCATCGCTGGTTTGTAACTCTGATGCCTGCTGGGTAGCGGCCATGCGCCGTTTCAACATATCGTTCATGTTCGCTTTAGGCAAGCCTCAGCACCTCCTCTGCCAGACTGCGGTAGGACTCAGCGGCAGCATTCTTCGGAGCGTAATCGAAAATGCTCTGCCCGGCGGCGGGACACTCCGCTACCTTGATGGAGTATTCTATGGGCCGCTCAAAAACATGAAACGTCTCGCCGTAGATCTCGCCCACACTTTCCCGGACGCTGCGGCACAGCTGAGGCCGGGACTGGTACATGGTCAGCAGGATGCCAGCGACCTGAAGTCTGGGGTTGAACCGTTCCCGCACTGACCTTACCAACTCCAGCACCTCCGGGATACCCTCGCTGGCCAGAAAGTGAGCCTGGACCGGAACGATACAGAAATCCGACGCTGCCAGCGCATTGACGGTCAGCAATTCATGCTTCAATCCGCAGTCGATGATAATGTAGTCATAGCAGGGACGCAGATGCTCTAACAGTTCAGACATGACACATTCGCTGGCCCGATCAGAATCCCCAACAGCATTGTACTGAGAGAGCTGCATGACCTGAAGCCGGGCAGCAGCATCCGACAGCCGGCGGTTGGCAGGGATGAGGTCGATGCCTGTGTCCGTGTGGATGATAGTCTTCCGTAAGTGAAAATCCAGATCCTCGGGGTAGTCGATGGCAGACAGTAGAAGGTTGGCAAGGGTGCGAGGCTGCTCGGCAGGGGTGTAGCCCAGCGACGCTGTGAGATTGCTTTGAACATCGTTGTCAATCAGGGCAACAGACTTCCCAGCAGCTGCCAATGCAGCTCCCAAATTTAAGGCTGTTGATGTTTTACCACAGCCCCCCTTAAAATTGCTGACGCTGTAAATAATTCCCATTCTGCACATCCCCTCATTTTTTATTTCAAATTTTTAACGCAAAAAAATGGACCAAATCAGATAAAGGCTTCTTTTATAAGCACTTTCTGACTTGGTCCTAATATAGCACTATCATCAGTGAAATGCTTGAAACGGAGATACCCATTCCGGCGGGCGAAGTCCTCCAACATGATTTTTTGGTTCTGGATTGAAAAACTCTCCCCGCTCAATTCGTCATCGCGGCTCAACCTCTCGTACAGCAACACAATCTTGGTTTTTGCCATAGCACAGACCTCCTCAAAATGAAATATGCTCTAAGCTGTCCTCACCAATCACTGAAAAATCAGTTGATTAACAAGTCACTTAGAGCATATATCACCTGCCGCTTGATGGTTTCCAGTTTCATTTTATATGCTTTGGCCCTCTCGCTGGGCAGGATATTTTCGCGCTGGATATTGCTGTCCACCATAAAAATGATGGCGGTGTCTCTGTCCAGGTCCCGGACAATGACCGGCATGGTGTCCAGTCCAGCCAGTTCACAGGCGTGTTTGCGTCGATGTCCGGCCACCAACTCATAGCCGCCGCCCTCGCGGGGGCGGGCGATGGCGGGCATAAGAACGCCGTACTCCTTGACGCTCTCCACGGTCTCCTTCATAGAATCATCATCCCTTACGGAAAACGGATGGTCGGGGAACGGGTACAGCTCAGACAGCGGGATGTTCTGCACCTTCTCCAGCTTGGCGTCCTGACGCTCCTGTTCCGTGGTGAACAGGTCAGAGGCTGATGCCAGCTCTACTTTTCGCGCGCTGCTTTTCAAGCCGTAACACCTCCCGCGTCAGATTTCTATAGGCTTCGGCCACTTTCCCGCCGGGGTCATGGGCAAAGATGCTCTTGCCCTCGGCGCTGGTCTCCTTGGCCCGGACAGAGTGGGGTATCTCGGAATCGAATACCTTGATGTCCCCGCCGTAGGTCTCCCGGAGCAGGGCGCTGATCTCCCTGGCAAAGTTAGTCCGGCTGTCCACCATCGTCAGCAGGATGCCGTCAATGAGCAGCTTAGGATTGATCTGCCGCCGCACCTTGCCCACGGTCTGCAAGAGCTGTTCAAGCCCTTTCGCCGGGAGGTACTCCGCCTGGACGGGGACGATCAGGCGATTGGCAGCGGCCAGGGCGTTGACGGTGAGCATACCCAAGGAGGGCTGGCAGTCCAGCAGGATGTGGGTGTACTGTTTCCGAACCGTGTCCAGGTACTGCCGCAGGATGGTCTCGCGGCTCATGGCGTTCACCAGCGACACCTCCATGCCGGAGAGCTGGATGTTTGCGGGCATGAGGTCCACGCCCTCCGCATGATGCAGGATGCCCTCGCCGGGGGCGATGGGCTGATCGTTCAGCACCTTGCCCATCAGGTCCGAGAGGGTGACAGGCAGATCGTCCGGCTGGGCATGGCCCAGGCTGATGGAAAGACTGGCCTGAGGGGTCTACGTCTACCACTAACACCTTTTTCCCGGCTTGGGCCAGACCGACGCCGAGGTTTGCGCAAGTTGTACTCTTGCCCGTACCGCCTTTTTGATTGACTACGGCGATCACTTGGGCGTTCATGTGTTCTCAACTCCCTACTACAAATAAAAATGCCCCATCGCAAAATGGGGATGAAAAAAGGGAGAACATAGCTATGCTACATTCTCCCGCAAAAAACAGTATGCAGTTGTCGGCCTTTGCCATTTTCTATTCCAGGGCGGGAACAGTCAGGAGCCAATCCGCCGCAATCCCGCATAAATCCTGGCTTTTTCAAAACTTTTCGTACCCTTCCCTAACAGCACCTGTTCAATGAGTGGTATGCAAAAGATACCAGCAAAAAGGTACGGGCGGTTTTCCGCAATAAAGGTATGTCTGGCCAGCGGCTGGGCGGCATCGTTCCGTATGGGTATATCAAAGACGAGACTGGACAACTCGTAATTGATGAGGAAACCGCCCCCATAGTCAAGTTAATTTTCCAGCTTTGTGTTGAGGGCAATGGCACCGGGAAGATTGCGAGAATACTCAAGGAACGTGAGATACCCACTCCTGGTACTATCATCTTCCAGAGGACAGGCCGGGCAGGGAGATACCACCCCGATAATCCTTGTTTATGGCGTGGCGAGACTATATCGGGCATTTTAGCGCAGGACGCCTATTTAGGACAGACAACGAATTTTAAGTATTCCAAGCCCTCATTCAAGAGCAAAAAAATCGCCCGTAATCCTCCCGAAAAACGTATGCTCTTTGAAAATACACATCCAGCAATTATTGACCCTGATACCTGGGAAATCGCGCAAAAAAACAGAGAGCAACGGAAACGGCCCATGAAGCAGGACGAGATCGGATTGTTTTCTGGATTGGTTATCTGCTCTGATTGTGGAAAGCGGTTATATCATAGTCGTGGAATTTCCACAGCGCATGAACGGGAGAATTACACTTGCGGTACTTACCGCCGCTTTAGTAACCGATGCACCGCACACTATATCCGCGTAGTAGTTTTAGAAGAACTTGTATTGCAAAACTTACAGCGGGTTGTGGCCTATGCGCGGGAGGACGAAGATGAGTTTGTCCGGCGCGTGATAGAAAACAAATTGGCTGTCCAGCGCACGGAACAGGAGCAATCCAAAAGAAAGCTGGAGAAGCAAAGGCGGCGTATTACGGAATTGGACGCAATTATACAGAGACTTTATGAGGACAATGTGACAGGTAAGCTGACAGACGAACGATTTGCCAAACTGTCCGCAGCCTATGAAGCGGAGCAGGCAGAATTGAAACAGTCCGTTGAAAGTCTGAGCGTCATTGTAGAGGCATCCGAAGCGCAGGCTGTCAATGTCAGAAGTTTTCTGAAAATTGTAAAGAAGTACACCGAGCCGACATCGTTGACTCCCCAACTCCTGCATGAATTTGTGGACAAGATCGTCGTCCACGAAGCCGACAAGTCCAGCGGCCACCGCATCCAGCGGATTGACGTACACTACAACTTTATCGGGGAGGTTGATTTTTCCCCGGAATTTCGCAGGTAAAAGAAGTAACAGCATGGCGCTGTTGCACCAAACTGTTACTTCCCTCCGAAATATCAAAATGTTCTTTATGCGTGGAAAGCCTTGATATTACTGCGTTTTCAGAGGGTACTTTTTCTACACATCAGCCCGGTTTTTCTTTGCCCAGGCCCGCTTGCTCCGTTTGGCACGTTCTGCGGCACAAGTGGAGCAATAGAGTGTGTTGTGCCTGGGTGGGGCAAACGGCCTCCCGCACTCCCGGCAGCGCCGCCGTCTGACGGTGGGTGGAGGGAACAGCGTGGCACGCAGCCCAGCGTCCAGGGGAAGGACGGTTGCGAGGAACCATTTGCAGATTAGGGAGTAGGTGATGCTCTGCGGACAGACATATTCCTCGCCGTTGTCCAGGAGCAAGCAGTTTCCGCAATCGTAGTTGCAACACTCCCGCACCAGTTTCTGGGCTGTTCGGTACTGTTGATAGGTCATGTGAGAGATTTCGGATGCGCTCATTTCACACGCTCCCTCTGCAAAATCCTAAAAACGTCAGATTTGCGTTTTTAGCGTGAGCGCCAATCTGGCGTTGACGATACCTGACCCACAGGAAAGGAACAGACGCGAAGCGGGTGTTCCTTTCCTGCGGGTGCGCAAGGGGTTTGGGGAGTGCAGCTCCCCATCGCGTCCGAAGGACGCAACGCCCCAACCTGGGGTCCCCGCAAAGTCTCAGACTTTGTGGGGAAAGGAGGAGCAAGGGAGCGAGCGCAGTTTTCGCCGCAAGGCAAAAACGGAGATGAGCGGACTTTGCGACGACGCGCGCACGACACCGGAACGGTGTATAAGTGCGCCGTAAGAAACGGACGCACTCTTGCTGAAGCTGAATTATCGCTGACATTCTGGCCTCCTTGACATAGGAGGGACAAGCCGCCGGAGCAGCCTGTCCCTCCCGGTGATGGGGCGATTGCCCCTCACCTGGTAGCCATCATGCCGGGGTGATCGTCAGGGCGGTCAGCGGAAAAACTTGAAAAACTTTTTCCGAACACCCTCGATGCTTTCATGGACTGCGGCCTTGGAGCAGCCGCACCGCCGTCCAATCTCCGCATAGCTGTAATCATACAGCGCATAGAGCAGAAACCTCTCCCGCTGGGTCTTGGTACAGAGGGCCAACACCGCCAGAATTTCATCCAGCGTCTCCCGCTGGCAGACCAGTTCCTCCGGGGTGGCGCAGTAGGGCAGAATGCCTTGGGCTGCGATTATGTATTCGTCGCACTCGCGCCCGTCCCAGTGCCGTCGCTGTTCCCGGTCAAGGCTCCGCTCGGTGCGCTTGGCCAGCTCCCAAAACTCGTCAAGGGTGGCGGCGTCCTCATAGGTCAGTTTGCGGCTGTATCTTTTGATGGTAATCTCCATCGTGTTATCCTCCTGTTCAGATTTGGGGTAAGCGAAATCTGAACAGGAAGGGCGGACCGCGACATCGGGGCCGGATGGGACAGCCCTCCGAAAAAGCAAAAATGCCCGAACAGCACAAGGCTGTTCGGGCGCTGGGGTTGGCGATATGGGCAGACAAAAAACGACTATTTTCGCAAACCTGGGTGGAGTTCGCCGTTGCTGGGGTCAGGCTTTTTTTGACCGTGGTTTACACAATAAAGAGGACACGGCAATACCTCCTAACGGTTGCCGTGTCCTTTCAAAGCAAAAGAGCCGATAACCGCATTTCTAATCTGCGTGTTATCGGCTCTGCGTCTGCGCGTCTGGCTCTGTGATAACTGAAACATGGAATTTTTCTACATGAATGAGCGTTTCTTTCCGGCATTTGGGACAGAACAAGGGGAAGTTTATTAACTGGGTATCGGAGCGCATTTTGATGCGGGTCTTACTGCCGCACACAGGACATAGCAGCCATTCAAAACTTTCCGCAGGAACATCACTTTTCATCGCTTTTGCCGCCCTTTTCCTGGTGCAGTACAACGCTGCTGACAAGGCCGATACCGCCCAGCACAGCGCACCATCTGGACGAGAACACAACACCCGCCGCCACCAGGCCAGCGCCGACAACGAAATTGCACACTGAGGCCGCTTTCAGCGTTTTCTTTTTGGGGTTGGGGAGCGATACAGAAACCCCCAGCTTTTCATTCAGCTTTTCGCAGGCACGATTGACTTCTTTTACCATTGTCTTACCTCCTAAAAATCAGTTGTATGCCGTGATTGGCTATGAGCAGCACACCGACACAAATTATGATCCATGCAAGCGTGTTCTTCTTTTTCCCTTTTCTCTTATTCAAGAGCAGGAAAAGCACCCCCACGACCGTAATGCAGATGCCGACAATCAGCGAAACGATTGAGATAAGCTGCATCGTTTCTGCACCAGGAACGGGGATAAAGCTGGGAATGGGAAAGTTCATGTAGCTGCCTCCTTTTCTGTCAGTTACTCAAGTCAGAAGAAACCATTTTGCGGACGGTGATTGCGGAAAAGCCTGCGCCATCATGCCAAACACGATAGCCGCAATCGGAATGGACATCAGCCCTGCGCTGCTGCCTTGGGAATTGGAAACAATGGCGGCGAGTGCAAAGGATGAAACGATGGTCGCAATCGTGGACTTCTTTATCATTCCGATGTAGAGCGGGAGCAGGCCCATCAAAACAGCCGACAAAGCTGTGATGGCTTGTGTCATCAGATTTGCAGGGCTGGTGGTGACAAAGGGGAAATATTGGCTTATAAAGGACAGGCAGGCGTATTGAAAAATGCCGGACAACCCATGAAATAGAAGCATGATGCCGCATATCAGGATAATCTTCACGGCAATCAATTTTCCACGCTGGACAGGATAGGTAAAGAGCAGGTTGATCGTTTTGCTACGGTATTCTTCCACGATAAATGCTGAAATCAAGACCGCCTCCCAGACAATCAGCATAGCCCTCACAAGCATGGTTGCTAGCGTCAGCGTATCCAACTGCGCGGGTGGCAGGCCGGTCACAGCAACTCCACCGTCTGCGCTCAGGAGGGAGGAAGTAAACGCGCTCAGCAAGGTAATCACAACATTTGCGGCCAGCAGGCTAATAAAATGCGATTTGAGCGAAACCCTTTTCAATTCCAGCTTAACAAGGTTTTGCATGGCTGCCACCTCCCCCCAGCAAACTCAAATAATAGGTTTCGAGGTTCATGCCCTTTTCCGCAATCTCCGTCATGGATATTTCCGCAAGCATGGAACCATGGTCTATGATGCCGATGGTGTCCGCGATTTTGGATAGCTCGTCCAGAATATGGCTGGATATGAAGATGCTTGTGTGATGCTCCCGGTTGATCTGCCGGAGCAGTTCCCGCACTTCCATCACGCCCTGGGGGTCTAATCCGTTGATTGGTTCGTCCAGAATGAGCAGTTCCGGCTTAGTCAGAAAAGCCCTCGCAAGGGCAAGCCGCTGTTTCATGCCCAGAGAAAATTTGCCTACGGCTTTATTGTCAGTCTCTGAAAGACCCAGCATCGCCAGCATTTCCCCGATACGTTCATAGCCCGCGCCCATATACCCACAATGCAGTTCCAGATTTTCACGGGCACTCAAATGCTGATAGAAAACGGGGCTTTCAATGATGCTCCCAATCCGGGAGAAAACAGAGTGGTTTCCTTTTTCGACGCGCTCCCCTAACAGGGTGATCGTTCCGGCATCGGGGGCCATGATGTGATAGAGCGTTTTCATCAGCGAGGTTTTCCCCGCGCCGTTTGCGCCTAAAAAGCCGTAAATCTCACCTTGTTTCACCCTCAAGGTTACATCATTCAAAATGACGCTGCCGTCAATGCTCTTGGATAGATGGCTGGTTTCAACTGCATAGGTCATGCCTGCGCCGCCTCCCCAGGCTGGTTCAGCCTCTTGAAAATCAGCGTGACCCGATGGGCAAGGCCCACAAGGGAATACTGTGAGCTGCCCAGATAGGGGAGTGTGAAGGATGAAGTCAATTCCCAGCCCTCTTTGCCCCAGCGGTTTAATTGGGCGGTCAGGGCATCCTGGGAACGCTCCACGTCTTTGCAGTCTATGGTGACAGTTTTGTACTCAAATGTTTCCATGAAATCTCCTTTACTCAAAGATACTGCCCACAAGAATATCTGCCATACGGTCAAACACAGCGAGATAATCACAGGTGACAGCAAGGGTTTCTTTTGCGTTGATGGTTGACAGCAATGCGCTTAAAATCCCATACGCCTGAGTTGCCTCCATTCTCAAAGCGAGGTTTGCGGCCTGAACAGCTTGCTTAAAAAATTCAAAGCTGTCAAACTTGATTTTTTGCATGGTTTCTTCCGGGAGCTTTGTCACGAAAGACTGAAAATCCGGGGTGTTGACGTTATACAAAAAGGGCTTGCTGTCATACTCCCGGAACAACTCTTTCATTGACTGTGCAAAGCCCTCCTTAGTCTGACTGCTCCTGTTGATGGTAAGGACTTTCTCAGTCAGTCGCTGTTGTATGCGCTCGATGGTTTCCGAAAATAGATCTTCCTTTGTGGGGTATAGCGTGTAGAATGTACCGATGGAGATGCCTGCATTGTCACATAGATTTTTGATGCTGGTTTTTTTGTAGCCGTGTGCAATCCAGCACTCCTCGCACAGTTCCCCCAGCCTCTCGCGGATGGCCTTTTTATCGGCATCTGAAAGCACGGGCTTTGATGGCATGGGTTCATCCTCCTTTCTTGCGATTTTATATTGCGAACATTCACAAAATATATTCGCAATCAAATAATAGCACTTCATTCTTACTTTTGTCAAGGGAAAACCCAATGTTTCATGAGAGAAGCAAAATTGTCAGCAGCTCCGCTCCATAGTTTTTGTGGTCTTGTCCATATTAGTGAAATGGTATTTCCAGAATATGGTGTCCACTTTATCGCCGTGAATGACGGGGTGGACAGCATAAAGGGAGATAGCGAGTTTACCGCAATTCGCAACGTATTTAACGAGATGTTCGCCAAGGACACCAGCAAGAAAATCAAGGCTACCTGGCAATCCAAGGGACGCTCCGGCGAACACCTTTGCACCATCCCTCCCTATGGGTACATGAAAGACCCGGAGGACAAGAAACGCTGGATTGTGGACGAGGAAGCGGCAGCTATCGTGCAAAAGATTTTCGCCCTGTGCGTGGATGGCCTGGGGCCGACGCAGATCGCCAAGTGGCTGCAACAGAACAACGTCCTGAACCCTACGGCCTACGCCCACGAAAAGGGCCTGCCGGTCTGCAACGCTCCTACGGCCAATCCCTGCAAGTGGACAAACGAAACCGTTTCCCGCATTTTGGAGCGTGTCGAGTACCTGGGCCATACGGTCAATTTCAAGACCAGCAAGCCATCGTTCAAGAGCAAGAAAAAGGTCTGGAATAATCCGTCCGAGTGGGTGATCTTCGCGAATACCCAAGAACCAATCATTGAGGAAAGCGTGTTCCTGGTCGTGCAGAACATCCGGCAGGCCAGACGCCGCCCGACCAAGATGGGGGACATGGGTATGTTCTCCGGGCTGGTGTACTGCGCCGATTGCGGCGGCAAGATGTACCTTTGCCGGGCTAATCACTTCAAGCCGGAACAGGAGTATTACATTTGCTCCACCTATCGGAAAGACCGTACCCTGTGTAAAACGCACTCTATCCGCCGTGTAGTGCTGGAAGAAATCGTACTGCGGAACCTGCGGGAAGCAATTTCCTATGTGACGCAGTATGAGGACGACTTTATCCAGCGGGCGGCGGAACGGAGCCTGCGAGAGCGTGACAAGGCGCTGGCACAGAAAAAGGCTGTGCTGGCACAGTCTGAAAAGCGCATTGCGGAGCTGGATGTGATCTTCAAGAGGATTTACGAGGACAATATTTCCGGCAAGCTGTCCGATGAACGGTTTATCAAGCTGTCCCGCGACTATGAACAGGAGCAGGAACAGTTGAAGGCCGTCGTGGAAACCTTGGGGCGGGAAGTGAAGCAGCAGGAGCAGAAGAAAACTAACGTCAGGAAGTTAATTTCTGTGGTGAAGAAGTACACGGACATGACCCAGCTTGACGCCACTATCCTGCGTGAGTTCGTGGAACAGATCAGGGTGTCCGAAACCTACACGACCGACGAACAGCAGAAGCGGGTGAAAATCCGGGAAATTGAGATCGTCTATAACTTCATTGGTGCGTTTGATTTTGAGGGAGCGCGGGAGCAATCCCAAACTGCCCAAGACAAAAAGAGTGCGAAAGTCGGCGCAGCTTGACGTTACGCCGACCCTCGCTTAAAATGTTTTCTTACGTCACCGCCCCATTCAGGGCGGTCTTTTTTTGGCTTCCGGAGGGGCGGGGCTTTCCTCAGACGGCAGATTGGAAGGGTCTGGGAGCCTTGCGGCGGAGCGGATTTGGGCACTTTACCTGGGTAAAATTGCCTTGACAGGAAATGTGGGTCTCGGTATAATAGGAACACAGCTATTGACATGTAAAGCTATGGAGCTAAGCGTGGAAGGGGAGGAGGAGGATGGCCGACCGGATTTTGCGGGAGTTTGATAAGCTGCTGGAACACTACATCGTGTCCTGTGTCCTCCTGGCCCAGTTTATACTGACGCTGATTGGCGTGGGAGATGTACGGCTTGTCAGTCTGCTGGGGCTGCTTCTGTGTGTGGTGGGACTGGCTCAGCGGTCGGCCCAAGTAGATTTCTGGGTGTTGGTGCCGCTGGTGGTCTATGAGCTTGCCAGTATGGCCTCCTCCTGGCGCGTTTACAGGACGATTGCAGAGGGCTACGGTGCGCTTCAGCTTGTGTTCCCGGTGCTCTATCTGCTGATTACCTGCATGGACGAGCTGGAGCTTCGTCTGCTGAAGCGGCTGTGTACCCTGTGGGCCGGCCTGACGGCGGCGTTGGGCGTGGGGCAGTTTGTCTGGCAGGCGGCGGTTCGGGGCCAGGCGGCGCGGCTGGGCGGGCTGCTGGGCAATCCAAACGCGCTGGGTATTTTTCTGGTGGCGGGCTGGTTTTTGCTGTTGTCCTGCCGCCGGGAGGAGGACAGCCCTCTGCTGGCCCGATTGGAGCCGGTGTTGTTTATGGCGCTGGCGCTGACTCTGTCCATGGGTAGCTTTGTGGCGCTGGCGGCGGGGATGCTGCTGCTGGTGCTGGCGAACCGGGGGGCGTTCTTCCCCTGTGCCTGCCGGCTGCTGGCCAGGGCGAGCCTGGGCGTGGGGACGGGAGTTCTGATGTACCTGGCCTCTGCCCGCACCGGTCTGCCCTGGAGCTGTATACTTCTGCTGCTGTACGGAGGGCTGCTGACGGCGTGGTGGCCTGACTTTGAACACTTTTTACAGGCGAAGCCCAAGCTGGCGGCGGTCATTTCCCTGTGCGGCGGAGTGGTGGCGATGGTGGTGGTGGCCATACGGCCCAGCTCCATTGCGACCTTCGCAGAGCGGCTGGAGATGATGGTCAGCGGCACGCGCTATCTCACTGCAAATCCGCTGCTGGGGGTGGGCCCCTTCCAGTGGCGGCAGCTGGATTTCAGCGACGGCGGGACGTATTTCAACACCTGGCATATCCACAACGCCCCCCTCCACGTGGGGGTGGAGCTGGGGTGGATCGCCCTGGTGATGCTCATCATTCCAGCGGTCCGCTTCTTCCAAAAGAGGCGGGAGGCGGAGGAGCGGGCCGGTTTTGCCGCTTTCTGCGTCCACAGTATGATGGATACCGGCTTTTTCTACCTGGGAATCACCTCCCTGGTCCTGATTGGAGCCAGTGGGCCGGGGGAGAAGAGGCTGAGCGGCGGAGGGCTCAAGGCGCTGTTCGGAGCCTTTGCGCTGGTGTTTGCCTGGAATTTGCTCCAGTCGGTTGGGGGATAGGAGGGGCGGAAATGAGGGAGTTTCCAAAGGTATGGCTCCTGCTGCTGGGCTTCTGTGCCGCCGGCGGAGTTGTGCTGGCGCTGTGCGTCACCGCGTCCCTCCGGCTGCCGGAGTATGTGGACCGGGAGCTGAACGCCGGGGAGCGGGCGGAGGTCATTGGGCGGAACAGTCCGCTGATTGACTACATCTGGCTGTCCCCCAGCGCGGATTTTCCCCGGCAGGAGGCGGTTACAAAGCTGACCATCCATCACATGGCGGGGGACCTGAGCCTGGAGCAGGTGGGGGAGGTCTTCTCCCAGCGGGACCGGCGCAGCTCAGCCAACTATGGTATTGACAGCCAGGGCCAGGTGGGGCTGTATGTGGAGGAGAGTAACCGGGCCTGGACCTCCAGCAGCAGCGAGAATGACAGCCAGGCGGTGACCATTGAGGTGGCCAACGACGAGATCGGCGGGGATTGGCACGTCAGCGACCAGGCCTATGAGACGCTGCTGGAGCTGTGTACCGATATCTGCCGCCGCAATCACATAGAAGAGCTGCGGTTCACCGGGGACGAGACCGGAAATCTAACCCTCCACAGTATGTTCAGCAGCGAGACCGAGTGCCCGGGGCCCTATCTGAAAAGCCGGATGGGAGAGCTTGCGGCGGAGGTAAACTGGCGGCTGATGGAGAGCTGAAAATTCATGCGGCAACGCATTTTTAAGATAGATTGCGGAAGGGGTATACCCCTTCCATCCTCTCCCGTAGGCGGGAGAGGATGAAGTTTCAGGAAAGGAGTATCATCAAAGATGAATGTTGGGAAGGTAAAAAAACGAATTTTTGGCGCCAGTATTCTGCTTTTGATGACAATACTGGCAGTAGGCACAGTGGTTTTCGCAGAGTCTTCAAGGAGCAGCAGCTATAGCCTAACAATTCAGAAGGTGTTTGCGCCCGGTACGCCGGCAGAGGCCCAAAACGTGGAATACACCTTTCGGGTGCAGGCGCAGGTCACCTCGGGCGATACAGAAAGTGCCGTTGAGAAGGAAGTGAAGATCAGAGGCGAGGGTTCGGAAACCATTGATTTTGAAGGGCCCTTCAAAATCAGCGTGATTGAGCAGACTGAAGACGGCGGGTTTAAGCTGGACGGCGCTGATTGGGATGTGACCAGGACTGAATGCCTGAGCTCCATCCATGTGGGTGAATCGGTGGCGTCCATCAATATCAACAAGGACAATGGCTTGATTCAGATCACGCGACCGGCGGATGTGCCCACTGTGACCTTCCGAGTGACCGGCAAAGCGCTCCATGATGATAAGCAGGCGGAGTTTGACAGAATGTTCCAGCCTCAAACCGTTACTGTCGCCGCTGGAGAGACAAAGGAGCTCACCGGTCTGCCCCAGGGGGAGTATACCATCACCAAGCTGCGCGCTGCGGACGGCTTCAGCGTTCTGGTGGGTCCACGGGACTTCCACGTGGACGCAGGTGGCACAGGCCGGTTCCATATCAACGGCAGCGAAAGTAAGGTGTCGATTACTGCACCTGTTCCAGAGGACGGCTCTACAAGAATTCACCATTATCATCTTGAGGGACCAGTTTCCAGAGACTTGGATATACGCTCCGGCGAGACGGGTACTGTGGAGCATCTGACCGAGGGTGAATATACCGTTAGGGTGTCAGAAACCTACAGTGGAATAGAGGAATTTAAAGCGACAATCCCTGAAACAACGGAAAATCCAAGAAATGAACGGTCTAGTGCAATATCTACTTCAAGCACTTCATCGTATAAGTATTTTACAGTTGGTGGAGACTATATTGGTAACCTGACATATGGCCCTTTGTACAATAGTAAAGGACAAAAATTGCCTGCAACCGCTACTTACAAGTTTGTTTTTGGAGCACTCAATCCAGATGATCCGACAAAAATTAATCTTTGGTCCATGAATAGAGCGGCAGCGGCCAATACATCGGGGAACAAAGTAGACTTGACTGGCAAGGATGCTGTTCAAAGACCGCTAAATGGGAGGCTGTATGTGGGTACAAAGGAAGTAAGCGATTCCAGTGCATACAGGATGGGTGTTTCCTGGACGGAGTACACTTTGGAGACGAATACATATAAAGCGCCTGAAACTGATGTATGGTATCAACTTCCTATTGATAATCGTGGCTGGATTACTATCGATAAGCCAGAAGACAGCAATGATCCAGGGCATAAAGTAACCTATTATTACTCCATTACCGATTCCAATGGACTTCCAATTACTGGATATACTGTCACCGACCAAGACGGCAATAAAATTACCAATCCTACAGACAAAGCTGACAAGACTGTGATGCTCAAGGCTGGGGAGAGCGTGACAATTCAGGGCCTGCATGATGGTATATTCCATATTCAACAGACCGTTGAACCCCTGGAGCCCATGGGCTTTAGGGTCAAGCTGGAGGACACCACCAAGATCGTCACCACTCCTGGCGAGACAATCAACATTGAGACCCTGGGTGAGCGCAGAGTGGAAATCAGCCGTCCGGGCAAAGCGGAAGATGACAGCAACCGAGTCTATACCTACAATATCTACCAGAATGGCATTACAGAGCCCATCAGGACGATTACCCTCCACTCCGGCGAGACGACGACCGTGGCGGAGCAGACGGGTTCGATGCTCCCTGCGGGAAAGTACAAAATTCAGGCGATGGACGACCAGATTGTGGGCTTCGATGTGACCTACAGCGACAGCAGCAGTCTGACCTCGGATTACATCAAACACGCTACAGTCTCCTTTACAAATTACTTCAGCAAGGTAGAGGCGTCTTACCATGTGGTCCACGAGTACTATTTGAAGAATAGCAACGGCAGCTATGACTTTGAGGGCGTATCGCCGGTATACACCAACAACTGCGACGGGACACATGACGATACTGTGGGACATTACTCCAAGGACGTTCAGCTGCAAGAAGTGTACAATGGAAACAAATACTCCCATTTCTCCGACGCCTATGGCAAGGTGATTTCCTGGCCGAAGGGCGGAACGTCGATTGAGGTTCCGCTGGAAGAGGATGATGTGCCATATACGGGCAGCGATTTCGTCGAACAGGGGACGGGCAGCAACGGCCCGGACACCAGAGATTACGCCTATATCCCTCTGGAAAACTTGGATTGTGCTATGGCGACCCAACACGACTCGGAGACCGGCGCCCATGAAGGCAGCGCTCAGATTATTATCCTGCGCTACTACCGGGAGAGCACACCCCAGGAGTCGGGCAAATATAACATCATCCATGAGTACTACCGGCGGACCAGCCAGGGCGACATCTGGGAGGGCAGCCGCGCCATGGAGACCGAAGATGTTGGCCGCCTGACCGATGGAAACCGCTACACGACCTATAGCGCGGCCAATGTGGATAAGCTCAACCGCTTTTCGCCCAATGGTCAGGAATACCCCTATGTCTACGATAGCGCAGCCTATGGTCGGATTGTGCCCCTTGACGAGGGCGAGGACTACAACACTGCCGCCGGCGCGGTAGGCGGCGGACAGAAGTACCGGGTTGACGCTAACATGAGCAGCGTCAAGGCCACCGTGGAGGGCGACCAGATTATTATCCTGCGCTACTACCGCGGAGGCGGCTACAATGTGGTCCATGAGTACTACTACCGGGAGAAGACGGTGGATGCCGGCAGCTCCGACGAGGTGGAGGACGGCTTCGGAGAGGACGTGAACCCGGAGGAGGAGACCACCGGCCAGCGGAGCGGGATTCAGCCCTTGGCCGACGAGGCGAGCAGTTTCAGCGGTACCCTGACAAATTCCGAGGGTTATGCCTATGAGTTTGAGGGGCGCAGCGGCATTTCGACCTTCCCGGCAAAGCTGGAGTCCAGACATGATGCCAGCGAGGTGAACCCGGTGACCTCCTTCCAACCCGACGGCGATTCGCGGCATGACTATGTGCAGAAGGATGCCGTCTATGGATATCTGAACGAGGATGGAACCTACCGGCTTGCACCCCATATGACGGGGGTGAGAGCAACCGCCCAGAAGGACGAGATTATCATCCTGCGCTATTATCGGGAGGGCGAAGCGCCAAATCGGCCCGACCCCGCCACCGGCAGCTATCAGGTGGTCCACGAGTACTACTACCGCACCCAAGCGGGAGACACCCTGGAGGGCAGCACAGCGGTGGAGAGCGTTGAGGGGCTTCCTCTGGACGAGACGCAGTACACCGCGGACGAGGTAGGGAAGCGCCCCAGCTTTGAGGGCAGGAGTTATACCTATTTTGAAGCCGCCTATGGTATGGCGGAAGGGAACTCCTATCAGCCGAATGCTGATATGACCTATGTGGTGGCCACCGAGGAGGGCCAGCAGATCATTATCCTGCGCTATTACCGGGAGAACGGGAGCACTACACCCAGCGACCCGAAGGACCCGGAGGACCCGCCCAAGGACCCGGAGGACCCGCCCAAAGACCCGGAGGACCCACCCAAGGACCCGGAGAATCCCCCCGAGACTCCGGAGAATCCCCCCGAGACTCCAGAGAATCCCCCCGAGACCCCGGAAAATCCCCCCGAGACTCCGGAGAATCCCCCCGAGACCCCGGAGAATCCTCCTGAGACCCCGGAGAATCCCGGCTATCCCACCGAGCTTCCTGATCCCAACGACCCGAACAGCCCAGACGAGATCACCATCTGGGAGGACGGTGTTCCCAAATCCTATGTGAAGGTGTGGGACCCGGAGAATGAGGAGTATATCTATATTCTGGACGAGGATGTGCCTCTGTGGAATCAAACGCCTCAGACCGGCGACGAGAGCAGGACAGTCCTGTTTGCGGTCCTGACACTGGGCGCGCTGTGCGGCATTGCGGTGCTGAGCGCCATTCCTCGCTGGAAGAACGGGATAAAGCGCCGTTCCAACCGATAAACCCTCTTATAGAGTCCGCGGACATTCCGTGGACTCTGTATTTTTAGCGGGAGTTTGCCCGAAAGGGGACGGAGTAGAGGGGAAGGGGCGGGAAATGGACCGGCTGCGCCTTGTGCGAGCCGTAAAAAAAGAGCGGCAGGTACAGGAAAAATGTTGGCAGTTTGGCAGAAAATTGCGGGGCAAAAGGAATTAGGGTTGTGTGCGGTGTATTCTTCCTTTATAATTGAAAATCAGACAAAAACGTGAGGAGAACAATTATATGGAACAAAAGAGTACACGCGGCAGCTTTTCAAGTTCAATCGGCTTTATTATGGCGGCGGCAGGCAGCGCTGTCGGTCTGGGAAATATTTGGCGCTTTCCTTACCTGGCCGCCAAGGACGGAGGCGGAGTGTTTATTCTGTGCTATATCGTCCTGGCCCTGACCTTCGGTTTTGCCTTGCTCACCACTGAAATCGCCATCGGCAGAAAAACCGCGCAAAGTCCCCTCACCGCCTACGGGGTGCTCCATAAAAATTGGGGCTTTCTGGGGGTCCTGGCCTGCCTGGTGCCCACGCTGATCCTGCCCTACTACTGCTCCATCGGCGGCTGGGTGTTTAAGTACCTCTTTGACTTCCTCACCGGAGCGGGGCTTGACTCCGCCGCCGACGGTTTTTTTACCAGCTTTATCACCAGCGACGGCGGCCCGGTCCTCTGGATGCTGCTCTTCTTTGCCGCCACCGCCTTTGTGGTCTACAGCGGGGTTAATAAGGGCATTGAGAAGTATAATAAAATCCTGATGCCCATTCTGGTGGTCCTGGTGGTGGGGATCGCTTTCTTCTCTCTGACCCTGTCCAACACCGATGAGCAGGGCGTCACCCGGACGGGACTCCAGGGCCTGTCTGTCTACCTGATTCCCGACTTTACCGGCATGACCCTCTCCAAATTTCTGACGGTGGTGCTGGACGCTATGGGGCAGATGTTCTTCTCCATCAGCGTCTCCATGGGGATTATGGTGGCCTATGGCTCCTACGCCACCAAGGACACAAACCTGATGCGCTCCATTAACCAGATCGAGATCTTCGATACGGCGGTGGCTCTGCTGGCGGGGATGATGATTATTCCGGCGGTGTTCACCTTCGCGGGGACAGAGGGTATGTCCGCCGGTCCCGGCCTGATGTTTGTCTCCCTGCCTAAGATTTTTGCGGCCATGGGGGGCGTAGGCAATGTGATCGGGGCCATCTTTTTCCTGATGACGGCCTTTGCTGCGGTGACCTCCGCCGTGTCCGTGATGGAGGCCATTACCTCCAGCCTGATGGACGCCTTCCACATCTCCCGGAGACGGGCGGCCACCTTTGTCTCCCTCTACGCCGTGGTGGGCGGGATCATCGTCTGCCTGGGCTACAACCTCTTCTATTTTGAGGCCGTCCTGCCCAACGGGACGGTGGGCCAGATTCTGGATATTCTGGACTATCTCAGCAACAACTGCTTCATGCCTCTCATAGCGCTGCTTACCTGCATCCTCATTGGCTGGATCGTGAAGCCCCAGGTCATCATCGATGAAGTGACCCAGGGCTGCAACAAGTTTTCCCGTCAGGGGCTGTATGTGGCGATGATGAAATTTATTGCGCCGGTGCTGCTGTTCGTTCTGCTGCTCCAGTCGGTGGGAGTTTTGTCCTGGCTGGGCCTGTGAGCCGCCATTCCTTAAAATAATATCAGAGCGCCCCGCAGGCATTGACCTGCGGGGCGCTTGTTTGCTGTTGTGTTACAGGGTCAGCACCTCTCCCGTGGTGAGGGGGCGGAGTCCGGGGCCGAAGGTCTCCTGGAGCAGGGCCAGCGCCGCCGGACCGGTGCAGTGGCCGGTGTGGACCTGCTCCACCCCCAGCTCCTTGAGGGCGGCGGCGACCCGGCGGACGTACTCAGGGGAGCAGTTCATCTCATGTTCCCCCTTGCCAAACATGTGGAAGCCGCCTACCACGGCAAAAATGTTCCTGCCAGGGAACTGCTCCTGGACGCCGCGTACAATGTTGACAATGCCGCTGTGGCTGCAAGAGTTGAAGAGCGCCAGGCCCCGCTCCTCCTCCAGCACCAGAGAGCGCTCGTGGCGGAAATCGTCGGGGATCAAGTCGTCCTCCCCGCGTTTGAAGAGCAGGTCGGCGGCCCGACCGGTAAACTCCGGGTCGTGGACGGTGTCCGGAGCCAGCCAGACGCCCTCCCCCAGGGCGTACAGGCCCTCCGTCTCCACAAAACGGTCCCGGTACTCCCGCCAAATATCCCGGCGGATGCCGATAAAATAGTAGTCGTGTTGATTTTTAAAGGAGTAGTAGGGGCCGCCCGCGCCCCGCCCCATGTACGCCGGGGCCCGGCTGTTGAGCTGGAAGAACTGACGCAGGCCGTCGGCGTGGTCGAAGTGGCCGTGGGACAGCACTGCCAGCTCCACCTCCCCAAGGTCCACACCCAGCGCCTGGGCGTTGCCGGCAAATTTTCCCGAGGAGCCAGCGTCCAGCAGCAGCTTTCTGCCGGCATACTCGATGTACAGGGACAGCCCCGCCTCCGCAGTCAGGCCGCAGCCCTCTGGAGCGGTGTTTTCCATCAGAACGGTTACTTTCATGCTGTTGTCCTCCTCTATACTAGGCCCGGGTCAGGTCACGGATCCAGTTGTCGGAGGAGGTGCGCCAGAGCCCAAAGCCAAATTTTACTATGCTCTCCAAAGTTGTAGCAAGGTAGACCCAGAGAATTTCCGCATGGAACACCATGCCCAGGAGGAAGGCGGCGGGGATGGCCGCCAGCCACTGAGGCAGCGTGTCGATGAGGGTCGCCGCCTTCACATCTCCGCCGCCCCGGAGGACTCCCACAATGACCACGCTATTGAAATCCCGCAGGGGCCGGATGAAGGCCAGCACGGTCATCATCATCACCGCGATGGAGCTGGCCCTGGGGGACATACCGAACAGCGGAAATACCCAGGCCGGGGCGGCGACATGAGCAAAGAGCAGCAGCAGTCCGCATACGCCCAGCCCACACAGGACCGCCAGAACGGACAGGGCCCGTCCCATGGAGCGCACCTTCTCCAGCCGGCCCGCTCCCACCTCCCGGCCGATGATGATTGCGGCGGTGGTGGCCAGGCCGAAGGAGATCACCATGCAGATCTTGTCCACATTGCCCGCCACGGTGTAGGCGGCCAAAATCTCGGTGCTGCCCGCCATATGGCCCATAATAGTGGGGAAAACTGAGGCGCCCAGCCCCCAGGTGGTCTCATTAAACACCACCAGTCCGCCGTAGTGGAGGAAGCGGCGGACCATCTCCCGCCCCGGACGGAGGAGCAGGTGTAGGTGGACCCGGAAAAACCGGCTTTTCACCATGTGGGTGACCACGATGGCCACCTCCAGCAGCCGGGCGATCAGGGTAGCCACCGCCGCACCCCGTACCCCCAGGGCGGGCGCCCCCAGCTTGCCGAAGATGAATACCCAGTTGAGAAAGGTGTTGGCAGTCATGGAGGCTACCAGAATGTACATACCCAGCTGGGGCCGTTCCATGCTGCGGTAGATTGCCACATACATCATAGTAAAGGCTGTCAGCACGTAGGATAGTCCGGCGATGGAGCCATACTGGGCGGCCAGCTCAATGACCTCCCGCTCGTTGCCGAAGAGGCTGAGAAATTCCAGTGGGCAGATCACCAGGATGGCGGCGAAAATCGAGGACACCAACAGAACGACCCAAAGGGCGACCCCCAGGACCCGATTGATGGCCTCCATATCCTGCTTGCCCCAGTACTGGCTGACCAGAACGGAGGAGCCGCTCTGGACACCGAAGATAAACATCTGAACCACGTAGAGGGGGATGTTTGCCAGGGTCACCGCCGCCATGGGGGCCTCCCCCAGCATCCCCACCATAAAGGTGTCCGCCATGCCCAGGGTGCTGGTAATCAGGTTTTGGAGCACGATGGGGGTGGCCAGGAAAAGCACCTGCTTATAAAATACGGGGCCCTGTTTCATAAATGAAAACACAGAAATTCTCCTTTATTCATGTTCTCTCTCGCTGACGGTCTGCTATGACAGGGTCGTACACAGCTCTTGACGGGCCGCCTGGAGCCCCTGAATCAGGGCGTCCACATCCTCCCGGGTTGTGTCACTGGAGAAGCTGAGCCGCAGGGCACCGTCCTGCTGGGGCTTGGGCAGCTTCAGGGCGGCGAAGACGTGGCTGGGCTTCCCCCGGTGACAGGCGGAGCCGGAGGAGAGGAAGATTCCCCGGTCGCTGAGGAAGCGGACCACCACCTCGCTCTTGTAGCCGGGCAGTGAGATGGGCAGGATGTGTGAGGCGCCCCCCCGGGTCAGCGCCACCGCCTCCGGGACGTCCCGAGCCAGCCGCTGGAGGGTGTAGTCCTTCATAGCGGCGGTGCAGACCATATCCTCTTGTAAGGTGGAGGCCCCCAGCCGGGCGGCGGCGGCAAAGGCGGCAAGCTGGCTGGTGGCCTCAGTGCCCGCGCGCAGGCCGCCCTCCTGGCCCCCGCCCCGGATGAGGGGGGGCAACTTCAGCCCTCTGCGCACATACAGCGCGCCAACCCCCTTGGGGGCGTGGATCTTGTGGCCGCTGATGGACAGCAGGTCAACCCCCAGCGCTCCGGGGGAGAAGGGCACCTTTAAAAAGCCCTGGACCGCGTCGCAGTGGAGCAGCGCGGGGCAGCCCGACTGCTTGATGGCCCGGGCCGTCTCCTGCACCGGCAGGATGGTCCCCAGCTCGTTGTTCACCAGCATCATGGAGACCAGGACCGTGTCCTCCCGGAGAGCAGCGGCGGCCTGGGTGGGGTCGATGTTCCCCCGGCGGTCGGGCTGGAGCCAGGTGACCTCATAGCCCTGCCGCTCCAGGGCCTTCACTGGTTCCATCACGGCGGCGTGCTCAATGGCAGTGGTGACAATGTGCCGGCCCTTCCGCCGGTTCAGCTCCAGCGCCCCGTGGATGGCCCAGTTGTCGCTCTCGGAGCCACAGGAGGTGAAAAAGAGCTCCTCCGCCCCGCAGCCCAGCGCTCTGGCCACATCGGCCCGCCAGGATTTTACCTGGGCCGCCGCCTGGGTCCCGAAGGCGTAAACAGAGGAGGGATTGCCCCAGCCCTGGGTCATGGCCTCCAGCGCCGCCTGGGCCGCCTCGGGCCGTACCGGTGTGGTGGCCGCGTAATCAAAATAGTGGAACAAGGTGTCCGCCTCCCAAAAACAAAGTCAGCAACGGCTATTCTATGCTGTTGCGCCCGGAAAGTCAAGATGGCGGCGCATTTATTCCCGGAAATCAATTTTGAGAGAAACGATTCAAGTCCTTTATTTCCTTCCCTCGTTTTCTCCTTTGAGAAAATAGAAGCGGCGAGGGGCCGCCTTTGCAGGCAGCCCCTTTTGTACGCTATGTGGCGTTCATACAGGTATCTTACCGAATGTGCGGTGTCAACACTCTATTTTTCTAATTCCGAAAACAGCCTGTCAATTCCACGTCTCAGCACCGCTGCCATTGTTTCCTGGTAGTGTTCTGTTAAGGCGTCCAGCTTTTTAAGTGTTTCCGCGTCAAGCCGCACGCCCAGCTGCTTGAATTTGGGATTGTCTGATTTCGGTCTTCCAAATTTTGGAGGCATTTCACCACCTCACTTTTTGATTACCGCAAATATTATTCTAGTTGTTGATAAACAAAAAGTCAAGAGAGTTTTCAAATTTTTCCGCCATCTTGACTTGAAGCGGACAACATACATAGAGAGCAGGGGCCTGAGCAGGCGGTCAGATGTTGAAAAAATTTAGCACAGCTCAGCCGTCTGTGCAAGGAATGGCCGGAAGTCATTTGTTTATAATAAATTCATAAACTTGCTATTGACAATTTCCGGGGGTGGTGGTACATTATCTTTAGCACTCGAGGAATATGAGTGCTAAACTCGACAAGATAAAGGCGGTGAGTGCCGTGATACTGTCGGACCGAAAAAAGCGAATCCTGCGGGCCATTGTGGAGACCTACATTGCCACCGCCGAGCCGGTGGGCTCCAAGGCGGTGACGGAGCTGGCCGGATTGGATGTGTCCGCCGCCACCATCCGCAATGAAATGGCCGACCTCACCGAGCAGGGCTACCTGGAGCAGCCCCACACCTCGTCGGGCCGGGTCCCCTCCGCCGCAGGCTACCGGCTGTATGTGAACGAGCTGATGGACCGCCAGCAGCTTACCATTCAGGAGACCCAGCGTATCAACGACGCGCTGAACCTGAAAATGGAGGAGCTGGACCGGGTTATCGACCGGGCGGGCAAGGTGCTCTCCCAGCTCAGCGACTACCCGGTATTCACCATGGCGGCGGCCAAGGAGCGCATCACCGTCAAGCGGTTCGATCTGCTGATGGTGGAGGACAACGCTTTCATTGTGGTGGTGATGACGGACAACAGCGTGGTGAAAAACAAGCTGATCCATATGCCCGGCCAGCTCAGCGACCCCCAGCTCCAGATGCTGTCCGCCATTCTGAATACCTCCTTTGTGGGGCTGTCCCAAAAGGAGATGTCGGAGGCGCTGGACAAGATGGAGGCCCACACCGCGCCGGGGGCTTTCGAGCTCATCGCTCTGGTGGTGGACTTCGCCATGGAGGTGCTGGCCGGCCAGAGCGAGCAGAAATTCCGCACCGCCGGCATCACCCACCTGCTGGAGCACCCCGAGTACCGCAGCCTGGACAAGGCCAAGCCTCTGATGACCTACCTCAGTGAAGAGAGCGAGGCGCCCCGGCTGCCTGCAACTCTGGATACCGGCAAGAATATGAATATCCTCATTGGACCGGAGAATGTGAACGACGCCCTGAAGGACACCAGCGTGGTGATGGCCAGCTATGACATTGGGGACAATATGCGGGGCGTGATTGGCGTGGTGGGCCCCACTCGGATGGACTACGCCAAAGTGACCGCCCGCCTGTCCTACTTTGCCGACAGCCTGACCCGGATGTTCGGCAAGGAGCTGCCCCCGCCAGAGGAGCCGGAGGATTAACATCAATGTTATAAATATGGAGACGCGAAGGAGCATGGATCGTGAGTAAGAAAAAGGATAAGAAAGAGATTCAGGAGGAACTCAAGGCTGAAATTCTGGAAGAACGAGCCGAGGCGGAGGAGGCCGTCCAGGAGGAGGTCCAGCCCGACACGCCCGGCGGAGAACCGGAGGAGGCCGGGGCCCCCGCTCAGGAGCAGGTGGTCCCCAGAGAGCAGTTCCTCCGTCTGGCCGCCGAGTATGACAATTACCGCAAGCGCACCGCCAAGGAGAAGGAATCCCTGTGGGCAGAAGCCAAGGCGGATACCGTCCAGGCCTTTCTCCCCGTGTACGACAACCTGGAGCGGGCCCTGAATCAGGAGACCGCAGACGAGGCCTACAAAAAGGGCGTGGAGATGACCATGAATCAGCTGAAGGAGATCTTCGCCAAGCTGGGGGTCACCGAGATTGACGCCCAAGGCAAGCCCTTCGACCCCAACCTCCACAATGCGGTTATGCACATTGAGGATGAGAACCTGGAGGAGAACACTGTGGCCCAAGTATTCCAGGCTGGATTCATGTTGGGGGATAAGGTAATTCGATTTGCTATGGTCCAGGTGGCCAATTGAGGCGCATACAGGGCACACCGCCTGCGGCTATGAAATCACAGAAGTACAAGGAGGTCAGACCATATGTGTCCCAGCTGTAAGAAATGCAGGGAGAGTAAGCTCTTTTCCCATCCAATTCCCTTTACCTTGATGGTCAGCGCCGGGCTGCTGGTCTGGCTGTCCGCTCTGTTCTCCGTGGGCGCCCTGCTCCTGCGCTAAATTATTCGGATTCCCCAAAAAACGGGGGAAACTAAATTTGTTAACACCAATCTTTCATATATATTAGGAGGAAAAGCATTATGAGCAAGATTATCGGCATTGATTTGGGTACGACTAACAGCTGCGTGGCGGTGATGGAGGGCGGCGATGCCGTGGTCATTGCCAACGCTGAGGGTAACCGCACCACCCCGTCTGTGGTGGCCTTCTCCAAGGATGGAGAGCGTATGGTGGGCCAGGTGGCCAAGCGCCAGGCCATCACCAACCCCGACCGGACTATCAGCTCCATCAAGCGGGAGATGGGCTCCGACTACCGGGTTGCCGTGGACGGCAAGAGCTACACCCCCCAGGAAATTTCCGCCATGATCCTTCAGAAGCTGAAGGCGGACGCTGAGGGCTATCTGGGTCAGAAGATCACCGAGGCGGTCATCACCGTCCCCGCCTACTTCACCGACGCCCAGCGCCAGGCCACCAAGGACGCGGGCAAAATCGCCGGCCTGGAGGTCAAGCGGATCATCAACGAGCCCACCGCCGCAGCTCTGGCCTACGGTGTGGACAAGGAAGAGGCCCAGAAAATTATGGTCTATGACCTGGGCGGCGGCACCTTCGATGTGTCCATCCTGGACATTGACGACGGTGTGATCGAGGTGCTGGCTACCGCCGGCAACAACCGCTTGGGCGGCGACGACTTCGACAAGTGCATCATGGACTGGATGGTGGCCGAGTTCAAGAAGAGCGACAACGTGGACCTGTCGGGGGACAAGGTGGCCATGCAGCGGCTGAAGGAGGCCGCCGAGAAGGCCAAGATCGAGCTGTCCGGCGTGACCACCACCGCCATCAACCTGCCCTATATCACCGCCGACGCCACCGGTCCCAAGCACCTGGACCTGACCCTGTCCCGGGCCAAGTTCAACGAGTTGACCCACCACCTGGTGGAGGCCACCATGGGCCCGGTCCGTCAGGCTATGGGCGATGCCAAGCTCTCCGCCGGCGACCTGCACAAGGTGCTGCTGGTGGGCGGCTCCAGCCGTATCCCCGCTGTTCAGGACGCAGTGAAGAACATCACCGGTCGGGAGGGCTTCAAGGGCATCAACCCCGATGAGTGTGTAGCCATGGGCGCAGCCCTCCAGGGCGGCGTGTTTACCGGCGACGTGAAGGACCTGCTGCTGCTGGACGTGACTCCCCTGTCTCTGGGCATTGAGACCGCCGGCGGCGTGATGACCAAGATCATCGACCGCAACACCACCATCCCTGCCCACGGCAGCCAGGTGTTTACCACCTACTCCGACAACCAGACCTCCGTGGAGGTGAAGGTGCTCCAGGGCGAGCGGGAGATGGCGCAGTACAACAAGCAGCTGGGCGTGTTCATGCTGGACGGCATCCTGCCCGCCCGCCGGGGCGACCCCAAGATCGAGGTCACCTTCGACATTGACGCCAACGGCATTGTCAATGTGTCCGCCAAGGACCAGGGCACCGGCCGGGAGCAGCACATCACCATCACCTCCTCCACCAACATGACCAAGGAGGAGATCGACAGGGCCATGCGGGAGGCGGAACAGTTTGCCGCCGAGGACAAGAAGGCCCGTGAGGCCGCCGATATCCGCAACGCCGGCGACCAGACCGCCTACCAGGTGGAGAAGACCCTGGGCGAGGTGGGCGACAAGCTCCCCGCCGAGGACAAGGCCAAGGTGGAGGCTGCCCTGGAGCGGCTGAAGGAGGCGCTGAAGGGGGCCGATATCAACGCCATCAAGGACGCTACCGAGGCGGTGAACAAGGAGTTTGCCGAGGTGGGCTCCAAGATCTACGGTCAGGCGGGTCAGGCAGGTCCCGATATGGGTTCCGGCTTTACCGGTGGTCAGGCGGGTGACGGTGTTGTGGATGCCGACTATGAGGTTATCGACGACGACCAGAAGTAAGAGCCCGCAGGAAAAGCAGGGCGGGGCCTCTGAGCCCCGCCGCTTTCCGCGCTAAGAGGTGATTAACATATGGCGGAACAAAAACGTGATTTTTATGAGGTCCTGGGCCTGAGCAAGGGAGCCTCGGACGATGAGATCAAAAAGGCCTACCGCAAGCTGGCCAAGAAATACCATCCGGACGTGAACCCGGGGGACAAGGAGGCCGAGGAGCGCTTCAAGGAGATCAATGAGGCCTACAGCATCCTGTCCGATGCAGAGAAAAAGTCACGCTATGACCAGTTTGGCTTTGCCGGTGTGGACCCCAGCTACGGCGGGGGAGGCGGCATGGGCTTCGACATGGGGGATATCGACCTGGGCGATATCTTCGGCTCCTTCTTTGGCGGCGGGTTTGGCGGCTTCGGCGGCGGCGGACGGAGAAATGGTCCCCAGAAGGGAGATAGTCTGCGGGTCAATCTGGCCCTCACCTTTGAAGAGGCGGCCTTCGGCTGTACTAAGGAGATCGAGCTGAACCGGACGGAGACCTGTGAGGAGTGCAAGGGCTCCGGCTGCGCTGCGGGCACCACCGCCGAGACCTGTCCTGACTGCCGGGGCGCCGGTCAGGTGCGCATCCAGCGAGGGGCGGGGGGCTTTGCATTCTCTACTACCACCACCTGCTCCAAGTGCCGGGGGACGGGTAAAATTATCCATACTCCCTGTAAAAAGTGCGGCGGTACGGGCAACACACGTAAGAAACAGCGTGTTTCGGTGACCATTCCAGCGGGAATCGATGAGGGCCAGGCAGTCTCCTTGCGAGGCCAGGGCAACGCAGGAACCAATGGCGGTCCTGCGGGCGACCTGCTGGTGCGGGTCCAGATTAAGCCCCACCCCCAATTCCGGCGGGAAGGGGTTACGGTACTCTATGAGCAGCCCATCAGCTTCTACCAGGCAGCCATGGGTGCGGAGCTGGAGATCCCCACCATCGACGGCAATGTAAAGTACAACCTGCCGGCGGGCACCCAGACAGACACCACCTTCCGCCTGCGGGGGAAGGGCATCCCAGAGCTGCGGGGCCGAGGGAGAGGGGACCAGTATGTCACTGTGAAGGTCCAGGTGCCCACTTCCCTGAACGCGGAGCAGAAAGCGGCCCTCAACGCTTTTGGCGAGGCTATGGGGGAGAAAGTCCCGGAGAGCGGCCTCAAGGGATTTTTCGAGAAAAAGAAGAAGAAAAAATAAGCAGGAAAAAACCTCCGGTCTGTCCGGAGGTTTTTTGTGTGTCAGGACTGTGGAGGGAGATTTTGGGCAGCCTCCTCCAGCCAGAGGGCAGTCTGAACCAGCCCCTCCTCGGTAATAGGAAAGGTGGCCCTGGACAGTATCTCGCTCTGTGACATCTCCAGCGGCCCGCACCAGAACTGAACAGACAACTGCGGCGGCAGTTCCTCGGTAGTCTCCGGCCGGATGAAGAATCGGGCTGCTCCCAGACTTCCGTACCAGCTGTTGCCGTTTTCCCAGAAGAGCAGGGTAGGAATTTCAATCTTATTCAATGAAATGCGCCTCCTTACACCTCTATTATAGGGGTTAAGTTCAATTCTGTAAAGGGCCGCACAGATTGCCTGGGGGTACATAGTATGGTATGTGGCACTGCCACACACGACAAACTTTTATCAAGTCAAAGGAGCGCGTTATGAAACGATACTATGCTTCTGACTGGGAGCAGAGCAGTCGGGACGGCGTAGTGGCCCATCTGACCGGATGCAATACCGGCTGCGGTTGTAACACTGGCTGCGGCTGTGACACCGACTGTGGCTGCAACACCGGCTGTGGCTGCAACACCGGCTGCGGCTGCAACACCGGCTGTGGTTGCAACACCGGCTGTGGCTGCAATACCGGCTGTGGCTGCTCCACGCCTACCCTGCCCCCGGTCCCGCCCTGTTCCGGTCCGGGCCCCTTCCCGCCCTGCCCGTCCATCATAGGGCCAACCGGCCCGACTGGGCCACAGGGATATCCTGGTCCAACTGGCGCAACTGGCCCGACTGGTCCTCAGGGGATTGCCGGTCCTGCCGGTCCCACTGGTGCAACGGGCGCCCAGGGCCCCGCTGGTGCTACCGGCGCGACAGGTGCT
>NZ_QWKI01000170.1 GCF_009911645.1 Pseudoflavonifractor sp. 60 | reverse complement strand
CTACCTGCATAAATCGAACGCTGCGAATGAGAGGCTGGCTGACGGACTTTTCAACGGACGTGTTGGTCCTTGGAGGAAAGCGTCAGGCCAATACTCTCTCATTCTAACAGCTTTGGCAACAATGCGGAAAAAGACACGGCTGGCTGCCGTGCCTCTTACCGTAATTCTTATTGTAATAGGAGAAATGCCATATGTTAAACCACATCACTGTTATGGGCCGTCTGACCCGTGACCCGGAACTGCGCCACACCCAGGCGAATGTCCCAGTGGCCAGCTTTTCCATCGCCTGCGACCGGGACTTCAAGGATAAGACCACCGGTGAGCGTGCCACCGACTTTATCGACATCGTGGCCTGGCGCTCCACCGGCGAGTTTGTGAGCAAGTATTTCACCAAGGGCCGTATGGCCGTGGTCTCCGGCCGCTTGCAGATGCGGGACTGGACGGACAAGGAGGGTAACAAACGCCGCTCCGCCGAGATTATCGCCGATAGTGTCTACTTTGGCGATTCCAAGACCAAAGAGGATCAGGAACCTCCGGCCAGCGCCGGCGGTCCTGTGGAAGCGGCCGGTGGAGACACCTTTGGCCTGCCGGGTGATTTCTCCCCGAATTTCGGAGAGCCCGCAGATGATGGCAGCTTGCCGTTCTGAACATCAGGCGGGAGGGGACACCCCTCCCGCTTCATAAAACCAAGGAGAGGATAAATTTATGACAGATCAAGAGAGACAGGCGTTGATCAGTAGTCTCTCCTTTGAGGGAGAGATTGATGATTGTGAAGGTGTGTTTATGTTCACAGTCAAAAAGGACTTTGATCTGGCCGCAGCATTTGAAGGAATCTATGACCCGGAACAAGACCCTCCGATTCAACGCATCGAACTTCCGTACCGTATCTGTGATCAGTTGGTGTGGTATACGTTGACACTGGTCTTTGATCGTCAGGATGGTATGTGGGATAATATGCGGCGGGTATTTCCGCTCAGTGATAGAGAACGGGATATTCTGAAGGACAAAATGGACGATTATTGCCTTCAAGAGAAAGGAATGTCACTCCTGGAGTACGGTATCCTTCATTGGGACGAGACGGATGGACCCAAACCGTCATTGCCTGAATTGACCGCTCGGACACGGTCGAAACAGCCGATACCTCAGCCCATCTCAAGCTTTGATCTTATGGAGATGTTCGCCACTCAGGTTGTCGAGCAAATGGTACAGGATATACAGAGCAAGGTCCCTCCGGAAAAATGGAGAAAAATCGCGGCGGAGGTGCGGTAGGCCGAAAGAAAAATTAGACATATCCGCGCCGGCCATAACAGTAATCGCTGGTGGAATATCGTTTGGCCCTGCCATCACGAATTTGCCACACCGGAGGTCGCCGCCGAGATTGATAGAGTCTAAAATGTCTTGAAGGTCAGGAGTATAACCTCTATCTGTACACATTTGTAAAAGACTGGAAGCCAGACTGAAAGGGGGCGGCGCAGTAATGTGCCGCTCCATCTATGAAATGATGGAGGAAACCATATGGAAAAATATTTTGCATATTTGGAGCAGTTGCGCCAATCTGGAGAAACCAATATGTTCGGCGCGATCCCCTATTTGCAGAGGGAATTTCCTGAACTGTATTTCGACAAGGACAGGGCCGCTCAGATTTTGCAGGCCTGGATGAGCAGCCATCGGAAGGATGGTGAGGACAAATGCTGAAGCCCTATCGCACCATTGACGCTGTACTGAACTCGCCCCTGGCGTCTATTACACCGCCCGCCGCACAGGATACTACCGACCGGGTACTGCGTTCCACCAAACTGGAAGACAGCATTTATGCCGACCTCCGGAATGACGACGGCAGCCTGCATCAGATCGAGCAGGACGCCGGAAAGAAGCTGGCTTCGTTCCCGGCCCTGGCCCGGGATGTGTTTCAGTCCTTCTACTCCCTGCTGCCCCGGCGGCATGGGGAGGAATCCCTGTCTGTGGAGGCCCGGAAATTCAACGCGCCGATCTTGGACCACATCGTCCAGAGTGAGGATTTCCCAACGCTGAAAAGCATCTGTGAGGGTCGGGAACTGCCCGCCTATGAAGCGGCATCGGAGTTTATTTCCCAAACCGCTGGAGAACTGGACGATCTTCTCTCTGACCTGGGCGGCGGCAAAAACGAGCTAAACACGCTGGAGAAGCTGGAAAAATCAGAAGAACAGGCACAGAAAGACCTGACCGATCTGCTGGAGCGGATACAGCGGTGTAAAGAGCATGACGCCCAGCTGGAGCAGTCCGTGGCGGATGCCGCCAATCGTTTGGACAGCAAGCGCCGTCAGGTGGAGGCCGTAGGTAAAATGATCGACACCAGCGCCGCCCAGCATAAAGAGGATATGACCGCCATCGTTTCCCAGGCGGTCAGCGCGGCGGCGGAGAAGGCGGAGGAGGTACAAAACATCATTGGAGCCTGGAGCGATGAACCTGGTAAGCTGGAAAAGAACGAGGTCAATACCGGCCTGCTTGACCTGGTGAGGTTTTGGGTGTATCATATGGTTGAGGTGAAGACAGTGCGAAAGATTATCAAGAACGCCATACAATGCAACCTGTGCGGGGATATTATTGAATCCACCGATAGACATGATTTTGTCAGTTGTAAATGTGGTTGTTGCAGTGTTGACGGTGGTTTGGACTACTTAAGGAGGGGATTTACCCATTCAAGGGATGATTTTACGGAATTATGTATTCTGGAAGACACTAAAGGCGAATTTTCTAAAGGTGCAGACCGTAAAAACCTGGCAGGCACGTTTTGAACGCAGTAAAATGAAACAGTGAGTTTGATAAAGCCGACTGCACTTCCTGAGTGCAGCCGGTTTTTATTTTGCTTAGGAAAACCTCTTTGTAATTGCCTTGAAATATTTTCCCTATTGTAAATTGTTTGCCAGCCATTCGCCTATGTAAACCTCGCCATTCCGGGCCATAGCCTCCTGTTCTGGGGACTTGCTGGCAGCCCCTGCGGGCAAGTCCTCATACTCCGGATTATTTTCCTCTAAAAAACCGTGGATGGAACCGTCATACTTTTTTATCTCGGTATTAACCCCCGCCCCCCCGCAAAGCGGTTTCGTACCCCAGAGACCCATCACTGATAGGGTCATTGTCAGCCAATACGAAAAGTGTTGCGGGCAGGTTGGCCTGCTGTTCCTGAGAAAGCGCATTGAAGCTGTCCAGCACTTCACCAATAAAAGAGTAGCACAGTACCTGGGCGGCAAGGTCTATACCCGCTCTCTCTAAAGTGTGAGCAGCCATTGCAGCGTGATAGCCTCCTGCGGAATAGCCCAACAACACCGCCTTGTTTGGGTCTATGCGGTATTCCTCTGCGTGTTCCAGAAAATATTTTACTGTGTCCACAACTTCCTGTGTGCCGTACTCAATGGCAATGTCGTCTACCGCCAGCTTATAATTGACGGTGACTATCACGGCACTCCAGTCCTGGGACAAGCGCAAGGATTGACTGTCCAAGGTATCGGCGTCTCCTGCGATAAAAGCCCCGCCGTGAAGATTAAATACTACCGGGAGGTTTTCTCCATCTTCCGGGAGGTAGATATTCACATCCACCGGATCAAGGCCCTGACGAGGAACGTAGAAATGCTCTCCCAGTAGTTCCTCATCGGACTTTACCATAGCGGCTTGATTAACGGCTCTGCCTTCTGCTCCTTTTCTTAACTGATGGACAAGGAATAGCAATACGCCGCCTATCAGAAGGATGATAATAAGCAAAATAATCCCAAAAATTTTCATCCATACCTTCCAGGACTTCTTTTCCCTTTTTGTTCTGCTCAAAGCAAAGCACCTACTTTTTCATCTTGACAATGCTCTTGAAACACCTTATGATCTTCTGCGGGACAAGTGTAGCATTTTAGGCTATCTTTTGCAATATGATTAACAAAAATGGGACAAACAGGGGTGATTTGTTGCATGGCTGTCTATGAAAATGCAACCCATGTGCGCACTCAGGTTACAGCGGCGCTTTTAAAGTTGATGGAAACAAGGCCGTATCAGGCAATCAGCATTTCTGATTTGGCCTCTGCCGCCCAGGTAAGCCGTTCCTCAGTCTATCGGAATTTTGCTGATAAGGATGATGTCCTGCGGCGATATCTAATGAAGCTGATGGAAGAATGGCAACAGGATTTTGATGCCACACCAGGGCAAGATTTTTCTGACAGTCTGCTCCGGTATTTTTATACGAACCGTAATTTCTATCTTTTGCTTTATCGCTCTGGCCTTTCCTGGATGCTCCATGAAAATATTAAAAACGCCTGTGGATTAAAAGCGGATATGCCACCCATTTTGGCCTATGGCACAGCATCTATCGCCGGGGCTTTGTTCGGCTGGGCAGATGAATGGATTTCAAGAGGGATGAATGAAACACCAGAGGAATTGAGAGAGCTTGCAAAAGAGTTCATTCAACCGAAAAAAACATAAAGATGAAATGAAACAAGCTTTTTATAGAACCTATATTGCTAGTTGAAAAAACCCCAACTATACAGCTCCTGTCCCGGATGATAAAATGTAGATGTATTTCAGGGCGGAGTAAGTTAGGGAGGAATGGAAAGCGGCCAGGGGCGTAGTGCGTCCCAACGCACCGGACTTCAATCGACCTTGAAATTGAATAAACGAACAAGAATGACTGTGTATTTGCCTTTTTGAGAGGCGGACACAGTCTTTTTTGTTCAAAAAACGAAAGGAGCAGCACATTATGAGTGAACCCAACAACGCATTCCCGTTTTCCGGAATGGAAGACAGCGAGGACCTGGACGTGGCCGCTATCTTTGGCGGTGGAGGCCCCGCCAGCGACATCAATCCCTTTGACGCCCTGGCTGCGCAGGCGGAGGAGCCTGCCGCTCCCCAGGAACAGTCCCAAGTGGAATCCCCCGCAGCTGCGGAGTCCCCGGCTGCGACCTCTGAGCCCGCTGCGGCCCCAGCCGTGACGCCAGAGCCGCCCGCATCCCCGACGCCCCAGCCCAAGCCGGAGGAACCGTCTGCCCCGCAGACCAAAACACAGAGTCCCACCGCTGAGCCTGTCAATCCCATTTCGGCGGCCATTGACAAGCAGGAAACTCAGGCGGCCCAGACGGCGGCCAAGTCCCTGTTTGAGAAGCCGCCCATCTTCTCCTATGGCAGCGCCAAGGATGAGATTACCGACAGCGCCATGACCTTTGAGGAGCTGCGCATCGCCAAGGCGGATGATTTTCCGGAGCTGGGCGAGGGCAAGCGGGTATCCTGGTCGGTAGAATACGGCAAGGTCACCAAAGCCATCACCGACCCCAAGGGTACCACAATCCAGTCCGTCAAGGAGGAGATTGAGCGGTCCAAGGCGTTTTTGGACGGGCTGAAGAAGTCCAAGGACAAGAGTCCCAACTGCCTGGTGAAGCCCCGGGTCACAGCCCAGAGCAAGGGCATCGCCAGCTACAAGGGCGTATTTACCTCCTTGGAGGAGGCCAAAGCGTCAGATAAGACCATCTGCCTGCTCCCCTCCGGGGATGGCAAGGTCTACGAACTGCGCAAGACCGAGCTGGGGAAGTTCATCGCCCCCAAAAACAATGTGGTGGACTTTCAGACGATCAGGGCCGGGTTTACCCCGGCCCTCCCGCTGATTCCCGCCTCCCTGTTGGGCCAGATCATCTCTTTCTTTCGCTGCTACATGAGAGGGCTGGAGGAATTTGAGACATTGGCCCACATTCTCTGGGACAAGGAACAGGAGCAGTTTGTGGTCCATGTTCCGCCCCAGGAGGCCTCCAAGGCTCATATCAGCGCCGACCTGAGTCGGGACGAGTTTCCGGAGGAGCGGTATCTCCACTACATGGACATCCACAGCCATAACAGCATGGCAGCGAAATTTTCTCCCGTGGACGACCGGGATGAGAAAGCAACCCGGCTCTATACTGTGGTAGGCCGTCTGGATCAGTTCCTCCCGGAAATCACGGTGCGCATGTCCTGCGGCGGCACTTACTGCGAGCTGGACCCCGCCCTGGTCTTCGAGAGCTTGGGGGAGACGTTCCCCCGAGAGTGGCGTGATAATGTCAAAATTGGAGAGACACAGTTTAGGAAGGAAGCCAAAATCCGACTGCGGGAAGTCCTGGAGTCGGAGAAGTTTTGGGGAGAACGTCCATCCCCGCTCAGGGAGACGATGTGGCCTTTGTGTTCCAGCGGCCCAGGGACGCCGCTCAGGCCTGTAAGCACTTTGAGGGGACGCTAACTCTGGAGATGGAGGAGCAGAGCCGCGGCAAGGACCACTGGCTCCAACTCACCATATCCTGCGGCCCTCGGTGTGCTCAGGTCATGGCCTTTTTGCCGGAGGATTACCCCTCTGCGCCAAAGGTCGAGGCCAAGCATACCTACACGGTCAACGCCGCCCGGCTGTTGGAGCGGGTGGAGCATGTCAAATACACGTTGAGGAAACCATACGCCAACGAGGAAGCTCAGCGTACTCATGTGCAATTCAGCGGCAACAAGATTTTTGCCCTGGACGGCAACCGGCTGGCCTGGGATGTGGACGACGATTTGATCGTCCGCCAACCCTTTATGGTACTGCCCGAGGCACTGGGATATCTGAAATTTTTCGGTAACCAAGAGATCACAGCTATCATGGGTGAAAATTATCTCCAGTTGACCGGTGGGGCGATGGCGATTCAGACCCGGATTGAGGGCCCGTTTGTATTCAACGTGGACGGCGCTGTCCCCAAGAAGTTTTCGGAGGAGTTCTACGTCTGTCCGAAGGACTTCCTGGGCGAGCTGGACTATCTGAAGAAGCTGCTCCACAGCACCGATAAGGCCCATATCTTTTTTTCCAGCGGCAGGCTGTCTCTGGCGGCGGCCAGTGGAAACTACAGCACCCAGGTACAGATTGATGGAGAGAATACCATTGGCTTCGGCTTTGAGCTGGGCTACATGGTTGACGCCCTCCGGCAGTTCCGTGGAGAGTCCCAGGTAAAGATGAAGGTCATCAGCCCTGTGGCCCCTATTGTGCTGGAGGCGGAGGGGCGTGGCGACTTCGCCATGGTGCTGCCCGTCCGGATGAAGGAGGCTGTGGCAGCGTGAATGGAGGCCGGTATGGAATTTAAGGATGTCGCCGGCGTCTGCCCCGTCTGCGGCGGTCCCCTGATCTATGGGGAGAACGCTTCCGCTGACAGCGGCGGCCATACCGGCTGGACCTGCCAGGACTGCGGCGCGACAGGGAAAGAGGTTTACCGGGAAGTGTTCGACAGCCATCAGGATGTGCGGCTGGGCGATGGACGGCCAGTGCCGCCGAAGGAACTGTAATAGGAGTGGATCAAGATGAAAACTATCTACATCCCCAAGGGGGAGACTGTGAGCTATGAGGCGCTGGAGACCGAGCGTCTGGTGGTCAAGGGCTGCCTGAAGGTGGCCTACGGCACCAAGGCCAGGACCATCAGCGGCAGCGGCGTGATCATCGCCGGGACTGTGTCCGCCGACGACATCCGGGTGGACGACCTGGAGGCCGCCAGCGTGACCTGTCAGCGCCTGATCGCCAAGCGGGTGCAGACCCCGGAGCTGTTCGCCTTTGAGAGCGCGGCGGTGTCCTGTTTCCTGTCCTCCGCCTATGTGGCGGCTGGGAAGCTGACCGTGGCCCTCAGCGAGATCGACGAAGTGCAGGCCGATGAGGTCATCCATCTGAAGCCCAGAAAGCGGAGCCTGTTCCATCTGCTGCTGGCGTCGGCCCTGCGGTCCTTCTGGACATCCCTGATCACCCGCCCCCAGAAAGCGGAGGTCATGGATGCGGACTTCGAGCCTGTCAAGGAACAGAAGGACAATGAGTCCGCCGATGAGGAGCTGAACCGTTTCATCGGTATGTTCAAGTTAGCCAGAGAGAGCAGCTACACACTGAAAATCATTCCCGGCACTCCGGAGGAAAATGCCCCCGTTTTCAATCCGGAGAAGGGGAAAATCTTCAGACCGGCGGCGTAACTGCCGCTGAGAAATATGGAGAGCAAAGGAGTTTTGTGCCCTTGCTCTCTCAATTTTTAGAAGGAGGGTATCAAAATGTCGGTACAATCTAATGAGTTCCGCACGCTCCGAAAGGAGGGGAACGCCCATGAGCGGGCAGCCTGAGCGGTGCTACGCCATAGAGCAGTTGAAAACGCTGCAAGGCTCCATCGCTGATCTGACACAGAGCATGGTGATCCAGCGGGCCAGGGTGGAAAAGTACAAGGATACCGACCTGACCGCTGCCCGGGACACCTTTTCCCAGCTGCAAGTCATCCGGCGGAATTTGGCTCAGGCCATTGGCGACGCCCGGCTCCTGCTGATGGAGGCGGAGGAATACCAGACCGCCAAGACGGCGGCCATGCTCCAGGCGGGATTGCTGAGCTTCGACCTGATGAGCAACGTCTACCGCCCTGTCTACGATGCCATCCAAAACTTCATCAAGGAGTTTCCCGTGGACGGCACTACCAACGCGGCGGTGATCGGCCGGCTGATGAACAACGTCAAGCTGGGCTACTACCCCACCGACCCGGACAACATCTCCCTCATTTTGCGGGGGATTCAATTCCCGGAGGGCGTGACCACCAACCTGTTCGACCCCTGCTGCGGCTGCGGGAAGGCCCTGCAACAGTTCCAAATCGGAGCCCAGCGAAGCGGGTCCGATTTGGCGAGGCGGAGCGGCGGAATGAGCGAGTTTTCGGCGTCAGCCGGAAGCGAGGGATATGGAGCACGCGACGACGATTGCTACGCCTACGGGGTGGAGCTGGATGAAAGCCGGGCGGAGGAGGCCCAGACCCGCCTGCATCGGGTGGGCTTTGGCAGCTTCTTCTACAGCCAGGTCAGCCATGAGACGTTTCATCTGCTGTTCCTCAATCCGCCCTATCTGTCTGTCCTCAACGAGAGTGGCAACAGGTCGAGACATGAGAAGCGGTTTCTGATTGAAAGTCTCTGCCACCTGATGTATGGCGGCCTGCTGGTCTACGTCATTCCTTACTACCGCCTGACCCCGGATATCTGCCGGGTGTTGGTGGACAACTTTGAGGGACTGACTGTTTGGCGGTTTACGGACAGCGAGTTTAAGAAGTTCAAGCAGATCGCCGTTCTGGGCCTGCGCAAGCGCCGTTCGGAGATGCCGGAGGATACCCTGTGGCTGGAACGGTATACTGTCAATCCCGCCGCCATACCCAGCCTGACGGAGATTCCAGAGAATCAGTATCCGCTCCCGGCCCAGCCGCTGGAGGTAAAAACCTTTAAGGGTGAAAATGTCAATGAGAAGGAGCTGGAGCAGCAGCTTCGGCGGTGTGACAGCTTCGCCCAGCTCATGGCCCGCAGTGAATTGGACAAGGGTGTGAAGCGTCCGCTTCTGCCTCTATCCATCAGCCAGATTGGGCTGATCGGCGGCTCTGGGATGATAAACGGGCTCATCCAGTGTGATGCCCCTCACATCATCAAGGGCCGGATCATCAAGGTGACCCGGACGGAGAGCGAGGACCGGTACGCTGCGAACGGAAAGCATATCGGCTCCGAGATCCATGAGACCATCTCCAACAAAATGATTTTCAACGTCCTGACCCCATAGGGATTTCAGGCGCTGACCTGAAGGAGGCACAACATGAAATTTCCAACGATTTCCGTCCCCTTTGATTTGGGACGGACAGTAGCGACGCCTCATGTGCTGGAAATTGTCCCGAAGGCAGAAATATTGGCCGCTCTCCAGCGGCACCAGAACTGTGACTGGGGCGATGTGGGCCCGCAGGACAAATGGTCCAACGACAGAGCGGTTAAGAGCGAGGAACGTTTGCACTCCGTCTACCACAGCAAGGACGGTGTCAAGTTTTGGATCATCACCGAATGGGATCGGTCGGCCACGACTGTTTTACTCCCAGAGGACTATTGAAGGAGTGTGCCTATGAAATTCAACTATCTGGCGGTCATTGTGCCGAGAAAATGGCTGCCCAAAAACACAGAGCAGGCCCGCGCACAGGCATGGGCCGCAGTTACACAGCTGTTGCTCCCTGATCTGGGTAGGTTTTATTCCCGCTTTTATCCCTCCAACCAGCCCTGGGGCCAGGATGTTTCGGCCCCTTACAGCGTCGTGCTGGGGCGGGAGGACCCGGTAGCCTTCCTCAATGTGCTCTACCAGGCGAAGCAAAGACGGGACGATGCTGTTGCGTTTCATTCAGCCGGTATGCTGAGCAATATCAATTTTGACCAAACAGAACGGATTCGGGATATCCTGGTCTGCCATGTTACGGCGGATGGAAGCAATAAAGCGCTGGAGGCCCACTCCGCCTGGCACTTGGCTATGATGGGTGGGGTGTTCATGCCGGACTGCGGACTGTACTACCTGGAGCAGAAGTGTTCCGTACTTAACCCAGAACTGGAGAAAGCGGTAGCCGTTCACCCGCAGGACTATGCCTTGTGCACAGTTACACTGGAGATGGAGACAACGGCATGAAACTGGATTTGAAGCTGCTCTCTATGCGGTTTTCTCAGGCGAAGGACGAGCCGCCGGTTCCTACCGATGGTGTCAACCCCTATCTGCTGGAGAAGATTCTCCTGCCCTGTATGAACGGCGCCGTCATTTATCTGGGGGATATTGACTACACCGCCTTTGACGCGGAAGACATTGAAGCCCTGGCGGAATATCACGATGCCTTGGGCCGAGCTGAATACAAGCTGAAACAGCTTGTGGAAACGGTGGACAACCTTCCGCCGGAAGCCGGTAAAGCCCGAATGTTTTGCTGAGGTGACCTTATGGAAGAATTAAATTATTCCTTTTTTTCGTTACTGCATACCGCAAAAGTAATGTTTGACAGCGGTTTATCGGAAACTGACAAAGAAAACCTTGGTATATGGGAACTGGACGCTGATAATTCCTATGCGGTTGCCATGGATGCCGCTGGATGGATATTCCGGGATACGGATATCTACTTTAACGAGAAGCACGAGATGGACACATGGCTGTTTGGTGACCCGATGATTGACACATTCTGTCAGCTGTGTCAGAAATACGAGCAGCGTAAAGGGAGCAGCGAAGAAGAAAATCCGTACCGAGACAAAATGGAAGGGTGTATTCGGGAAAACTTTAGATTTAGCAGCTACAACTACGGCTATGACTGGCGGCAGTCGCTTTCCAAGCGCGGCCGAAAGTGTGTGGTGCTGTTTACAGACTGTGAATTTTACAGCCATGACGAGCTCCCGAAAGCGCTTCTGGATATCCGAAGTCTCTTTTTGACCCTTAATCAAAGGATGGAGGCGGAGCTGGCGGAGGAAACCAGGATCATCCCGCTGTCCACAGTGACGGCGGCGCAGCGGAAGGAGGCGGCGTAATGCCGAAAGATTACGACATGATTATCCGCATCAACAGTGAGCGGGCAGAGATTGAGGCAGAGCGGCACAGCAAAAAGGGCGTGATCACCCGGAAAAATATTTCCCCAGAATCACTATCCAACTGTATCCTGACCAGCCGCGTGGATGATGAGAGTCACCCTACCGGTCTGCTGCCCGAAGGCTGTATCGCTGTGGTGATGGAGAAAAAATATGTCTACTATTACATCCGATACCCGGAGCTCCACGCTGATTTCTCCTACTATGAAACGGAGTATCCAGGCTTTCCCATTCCCCGGCTGGTGTTCTGCTTCAAATATATGCCCAACGAAAAGAAAGTGGCGGAGGTCAGCCTATGCGTGGTCAAGGATGAGCGGCTGACGCCGGATACCCCCACCTACCGGTATCCATTTTCCAACGTACATGGCAATTTGAAAGTCTGTCTGGGGAACAACGCCCTGCCGGTCTACAAGGACCCAGCCCGGCTCCACACCCTGGCGGCGTACATCCTGAGAATGCCCAACAATAATGACCTCTTCTCCGAGCAGAACAACCGGCTCCATGCCGGGTTCCGTGATCTGTTGGAACAGATGAAACACAAGACGCCCTCCCACTATTACACCGATGTTCTGGTGGAGGACGGGAAAACACTGAAAGATTTTTTGTCGAGGAGGTAATCTTATGGAACAGAAGGACACGAGAACGATCCAGGCGGAGCTGGCCCGTCCCTTTGCTCCGGAGGATCTGGAGTGGCGGCTGCAAAAAGCCATTGAGAGCAAGCTCCGGGGAATCGCCGTCCCCTATGTAACCAACCGGGCGATTCAAACCCGGCTGGACGATGTGGTGGGTCCGGACGGCTGGTACAACGAGTACAAGCCCTGGCACCGTTCCGGACAGAAGGAGGCCCAGATCTGCGGTATTTCCATCTACTTTCCGGAGAAAGGCTTCATTACCAAGTGGGACGGCGCTGAGGACTCGGACATTGAGCCGGTCAAGGGCGGCCTGTCCGACAGCATGAAGCGGGCCGCAGTCCAGTGGGGAATTGGAGGCCGGGTACTCTACGGCATGGGTGTCGTCTGGGTGAATATTGAGAAGCAGGGCAGGAGCTGGGTCATTCCCAAGGACCAGCGGGCTATCCTGGACAAGGCATACACGGACACCTTGAACAGACTGAAGCTGACGCCGACTCCCGCCAGTGGGGTGCAGTCTACTTTGACTCCCAAGCAAGCCAAGGATGCTCCCGCCCCCAATCCGCAGCCGGCCCCCGCTCCGGTCCAGCCAATGCCCAAGCCCCAACCGGAGCCGGACAACAAAACCGGAACCTATACCGTCATCGTGACCCGTCCCCAGAAATTTGCCAACGGGATTCACACCACTGTAATGCTGCGGGGTTGGGATCAAAAGCAAATCGCCACGGTCGCCATGGGTGAGCGCCCAGAGCTGGTCAATGGTGTTCAGCTGACCGGCGTGAAGCTGGAGCTTCAGAAGCAGGACACCGTGGTATTTTACATTTTGCGGGACTACCGGATTGTGATGCCCCAGGATCAGGCGGCGTAATAGGAGGACGCGATGAAAAAGATTGAACGGTTTCAGATCACCGGCATGACCATCGAGGGCTTCAAGTCCTACCGGGAGACCACCGATCTGGTCTTCGGCAATCCCACCACCATCACCGGCGGCAACGGGAAAGGTAAAACCAGTATCGCCGACGCCATCGCCTTTGCCATCACCGGCCAGCCCTTTTTCGGGGAGCGGGGCATCGACAAGCTGCACAATGAGTTTCGGCCCGATGTGTTCATCTCCCTGCGCTTCGTGGATGAGACGGGTGCGCCCCATGAGCTGACCCGAACCCGGCACAAAAACCGTATGTCCATCCACTATGACGGCTATGAAATTCGCCAGCTTGATCTGACGGACATGTTTGGGGAACGGGATGTGTTCCTGTCCATCTTCAATCCCCTCTACTTCATTGAGGAACTGGGGGATGACGGCAAAAACCTGTTGGAGATGTACCTGCCCATGATCTCCCATGAGTCGGTAATGGACAGGCTTTCCGAGGCCACCCGGACCGCCCTGGAGGGGGTAAACATTCTCTCTCCCGACGCCTTTCTGAAAAGCAAGCGCGCGGAGATTCGGGAGTTAGAGGAGCACCTGATCTATCTCCAGGGGCAGAAGGATCAGGCCGGTACCCAGGCCGAGGCTCAGAAACAGGCCGTCACCGCTCTGGCGGAGCGCCATAGCCTGCTGGACAGTGAGCTGAACGCCTTGGAAAACAAGCGTTTTTCAGGTTTGGATCGCGCTCAGATGGAGGCCCGGCTGGTGGAATTGAGCGCCTGCTATGAGGAAGCGGCCCGGAGTTCTGGCAGTACAGCGAAGATCGACGCACAGATTCTGGCCTTGCAGCAGAAGCTGGCCCAGCGCCGGGCGGAGCAGTATCAGTCCCAGTACACCCAGGCCATCGTGGATACCAGCGCCCAGGTGACGGAGCTGGGGAATCGGTATCGCCGGGAGGCTCAAATTATGAAAGCCTTTACCCCTGGCGTAGCCTGTCCTACCTGCCGCCGGCCGGTGACGGAACAGAACTTATCAGAGGTACAGGGGGCGCTCCAAAAGGTCATTGACGCCATTGTGGCGGATGGACGGGAGCAGCAGTCCCAGCTTAAACAGCTTCGGGAGCTGGATACCAAGGCCCAAGTGGTCTTTGACCAATTCCAGTCGGACGACATCATTAAAATGCAGGATGAGATTGAGACGCTCACCCAGCAGAGAAACAAGCTGACGGAGGACAGACAGACGGACGGCCTGCGGGGAGAGATCCAGCGGCTGTCCGCCAGCCTGGAGTACGGCAATCTGTCTCAGCAGGAATACGACCGCCTCCTCGCCTGCCGTGAGGAGACCCGCCAGTGTGCCGCGGAGCTGAACGCGGCCAAACGTGCATCCGAACAGGAGCAGCCTGACCTTGACGGCCAGGTTGCCCAGGACAAGCAGGAAATCAAGGAGCTGAAGGCCCTGATCTCCGCGGTGTGGGCTTGTTCTCGACTCCCGGACGCTTCGGCGGCGGGAGGTCGAGGCAAGCTGCCCCTTCTGCGGCGACCACGGCAAGGGAAAATACCATCTGAGCCTGAATACCGCCACCAATCAATTTCGCTGCAACCTCTGCGGCGCTCACGGCAACAGCGTCACGCTGTTCGCTCGGCTGAACGGGGTGAGCAACAAACAGGCCTATCAGGAGTTGACGAAGGGGACCAATGTGTATCCTCTTCCCAAACAGCCAACTCCTCAAAACACAGAAACAGAGCGGTAGCCCGTTTCCCTGGAGGAACGGCACGCCACCTATTCCGCTATGCTGGCGCATTTGACCCTTTTGGACAAGCACCATGAAAACCTGCTAGAGCGGGGCCTTTCTGAGGAACGGATTGTCCGCAACCAGTACCGCAGTATGCCGGAGTCGGAACAGGGCCGGCGGCTTCTCGCCTCCCTACTCCGCTCCTGCGGACATGAGCTGCTGGGCGTCCCCGGCTTCCGTACCTACTACGGCGACTGGACTCTGGCCGGTCCCAATGGCCTGATGATTCCCGTCCGGAATAAGGAGGGGCTGATTCAGGGGCTGAAAATTCGTCTGGATGATGCTGATGATCCAGGCCGCAAGTACCGCTGGCTGTCCAGCCGGGACATGACCAACGGCACCCGGAGTTATTCCTGGGCCCATGTCACTGGCGATATCACAAGCAAACGGGCCTATTTGACGGAGGGCCCATTGAAGGGGGATGTGGCCAGCTTTCTGGCTCACGACGCCCTATTTGTGTGCGTCGGCGGCGTCAATTCGCTGAACGGCCTGACTGATACCCTTCTTGACCTGGGTGTCACCGAAGTCGTAGAGGCGATGGATATGGACCAGAACACCAAGCCGGAGGCCCGGAAAGCCATCCTCGCCATGCGGAAGGAAGTACAGGCAGTCAAGCGGTGGAAGTACACAAAATACACATGGGACTCGGCCTACAAGGGGGTGGACGACTACCTCCTCAGCCGGGTGTCCGCAATGTAACGAAAGGAAAGATTATGGACAACGTATTTGATATGAATGGTTTTGTTGGTACATCTCAGGGCGACAAGGAGCATATGCTGGGCAAATTCCTCTATTTCTCCCTGAGCAACCTCCTGGTGGAGAAGGAAGCCCTGTCCCAGCCCTGCGAGGAGATGGATATTCCCTACACTGGCGGCAAGCGGCTGTCCGTCTCGGACGCCTTCCGCTCCGCTACCGGAGATATCCGGGAGCGCTATCCCGTCACGACTGGCGGCGAGACCCACATCTACCTGGCCTACTGCCGGGACAACAAGCACACGGCGGATATTCTCTCCCGGGAGCTGGTAAAGGAGACACTGAATCAGAAAACAAACCAATATGAGAAGCTGGCCAACATCAGCTTTGACAAGCGGGATCATGTATTCCGCTGCGACAACCTGATGATGGACGACGTGGTAGATGTACGGGGCTGCTGCCGCCAGGCGGAAGAGCTGTTTGAACTCTACCAGCGGTGTGCCAATCGCAAGCAGATCGAGACCATCTGTACCAATTTCCTGCGAAGTCTGGATGCCACCAAGCTGAGCATCGCGGGGCACATGTACTTTGTCCCCCGGACATATATGGATAAAGTGGACATTTTCGAGGACTTCATCACTCTGCTGGGTAACCTCAATCGCAACAACACCCCGCTGATGGTGAACAGCTTCTACATCATAGACGATGAGAAGCAGCGAGGCAAAATGACCGAGGAGTTCTATGCGGCGGTGAAAAAGGAGATCGCTACTTATCAGGAGCGGTGCGATTACCTGATCCAGTCCGGGAGCCAGAGCCCGGCGGTCATGGACCGCTGGGTGCTGAAAGTCAAGGGCCTGGAGGAGAAAAAGAAGCACTATGAGCAGGTCCTTCAGCGGGAGCTGGATGGGCTGGACGATGAGTTCAACACGCTCAAATTCCTGGCTCAGGAACTCCAGGTGAGGGCGAATAGTATCCGATTTCAAAAGGCGGCATAATAATATCTAAATTAAGTGCGGAGAGAAAGAACTCTCCGCACTTTTTGTTTCGATTATAAAAGCAAGTAAATTAGAAGTAATATTACATACAAATAATTATAATTTGAGCCCATAGGTCTGACCTATTTCCAGCAGTTCCTGATAAACAAGGTCAGGCAGTTCAATACCTTCGAGACGGTTTTTTTCTATAAGTGAGAGCGCACGTTCCCCGGGCAGCCGAATTTCGTTAAAACCAGGTGCAACTTGAAGTTCTTTAATTTCTTTAATCATAGCTGACAAGGTGTTTTTGAACGTATGCAAGTCAATAAAGTGCGCAATATCAATGGCACCCATAAAGTGTCCTACTCCCTGAGGAGCATCAAATTCATAAAGATCATGAAGATGCGGCCCATATCCGGCCCCACTGAGAATGCCGCTGAGAATATCCACTATAATTGCCATACCGCTACCCTTAGGACCGCCAATCGGGATCAGGGAACCCTTGCGACCTTCCGCAGGGTCAGTAGTGGGATTCCCCGCTTGATCCAACGCCCAGCCCAAGGGAATTTTTTGACCCAGTTTTTGAGCCAGTATCAGTTTACCCAGTGCCACTACACTTGGCGTCATATCCAAAACTACGGGCAGATCGTTGGAGGGCGCTGCAACCGAAATGGGATTAGTTCCCATAAAAGGCTCAGCGGCACCATATGGGGCAATTTTTCCGGTCAAATTGGTGCAGGAAAAACCAATCATGCCTTTTTCCGAGGCCATCTTAGTATAAAAAGCGGCTGTTCCAAAGTGATTGGAGTTTTTTACTGTGGCAAAGCAACAACCAGTTTCAGCAGCTTTGCGGATGCAGGCTTCCATAGCAAATAGTGCGCTGGGGGCACCAAGTGTATTGCCAGCGTCTATTACTAACGAAGGAGAACTCGAACGTCCGGAAAGACAAAGCGCTTTGATGTGCCTTCTGATTTTTCTTTTGTTTTCATAAGCTCCTCCTATATGTTACTTCAAAGTGTCCATAATATATTGGCATGTGACAAGTGCAGCAGTTTTCAACGCGCCCTCGTCGAATACGACCCCGGGATTATGAGCGTCTTTTTGAGTTGCTGGATCGTCCGTGCGGGTACCAACCTGATACCGGACGCCCGGACAATGGTTCAGATAAACGGAGAAATCATCTGAACTGGAATTAGGCTGAGCGAGATAAATGATATTTTGCACCCCAATAGTCTTTATGGCAGCTTGTTCCAAGCCGTCCACAATGCTGGCGTCATGGATTAGCGGAGGGATTCCATCCTCGATTTCAACATCCACAGTTGCTCTCATACTCTGACAGTGCATTTGACAGGTACGGCGGACAGCTTCTTTGATCTGATCCCTGACCTCGTGGTCAAAGGTTCGCAGCGTACCCGAGAAGGTAACTGACTCTGGGATTACATTGGGAGCTTTCCCGCCCGAAATTTGCCCAAAGGTCAGCACAGCCGGCTGGAAGGGGGATATTTCTCTGGATACAATGGTTTGCAGTTGGGCAATTAAGTAAGCGGAAATAACAATGGGGTCAATACATCTGGACGGGTGGGCCCCATGTCCTCCAAAGCCATGGACTGTAATGCGAATCGTATCACAGCTTGCACTGGCCGGCCCTTTAATCAGCCCAATATGTCCGACGGGAAGTTCCGTGGCCACATGGACACCTACGATTTGGTCCATTACAGGTTGTTGGGTAAAAGCCCCTTTTTCAACCATATACTTTGCTCCAGAGCCCAGTTCCTCGGCCGGTTGGAATAGAAGGCGGACATTGCCTACTAAAGACGCTCTGTTTTCCTGCAAAACCCTGGCAACCAGAAGCAAATACGCTGTGTGGATATCGTGGCCGCAAGAGTGACAAACTCCCTTGTGCTGGGACGCAAAAGGCAGCCCGCTTGATTCTTCCATGGGCAACGCGTCAATGTCTGCACGCAGCGCAATGGTCTGGCCAGGCTTGCCTCCACGGATAATTGCGCTGACCCCGGTTTCCAGTTCCCAGTGCTCAAGTTCAATTCCATATTGGGCTAATCGCTTTTGAATGAGTTGAGTGGTCATGTGCTCTTCCATGCCAAGTTCTGGGTTCTGGTGGATTTGCCGTCGAAGCTGTATCGCTTCTTCCAGATATTTGCTGATTTGAACTTCTAAGTCGCTCATCGTCTTCCCTCCCTTATTTCACACTTTTTGCAATAATCTATTGCTAATTTTAGAATAACATGATATGATACAACTGTCCAACATATAAAAGTGCTATTGAAAACAATGTTTATATTGTGAACGAGGGATAACAATGACCTTTCAATCATTACAATATTTTTTAACCGTCTATGAGGAGCACAGTATTACTGCCGCAGCCAGGCGGCTGTTTATCAGCCAGCAAAGTTTGTCGGTTCATATCCATAAGCTGGAGCAAACTTGTGGAACTGCGCTATTTACCAGATATCCGATTCTTACACCGACTTATGCGGGAGACCGGCTTGCGGAAACGGCATGTGAAATTCTCCGTCTGAAGAAAGAGATATTGGCAGAACTAAAAGAAATCGAAGAGGGGCAAATCGGAAAAATGATGCTGGGATTCTCCGGGGTTCTGGCAGAGGATTACCTTCCACCAATTTTGCAGCAATTTTATCAACGGTATCCTAAAATTGAGGTGGCTGCTATTACCAGCAACAGCGCCGATTTAGAGGATCAGACTGTGGCTGGACAACTGGACCTCTACATTGGTACTTCTGTCAGCAAAAATAATGTCATAACAACAGTTCCGCTTATTGACATACATTTAATTGCAGCGGTGCGAGAGGATGTTTTAAGGCGGTATACAAATTTTTCTGATGAACAGATAGAGCGCGGGTTGGAAGGTGGAATTACATTAGCAGAAATACAGGATGTGCCAATGATATTTCCAGTTCGTGGATGGCGTGTCAGAGAGGCGCTTGATTATCATATAAGGGAACATAAGCTAAAGATTAAGCCTATCCTTGAAACGCACCAGGCGGTCGCATTATCGGCCTGTATAAAAGGAATCGGTGCAGGAATCCTCTATTCCACCACATCCTTGAATCAGTCTCTTGATACGAAGCGCATCCTAAAATTTCCTATCCGTAATATTGATTACCGTATCTCATCCTGCATCTGTTATCGCCGTGACCATTTTTTAAGTGCATATGAAGAAGATTTTATTGAGTTTACAAAAACATACTTCGAGCAATCCAGCCTGCTGTGAAATGGCCGTCCCTCCGTATTTAGGCAGAGGGACGGCCGCTTTCGTTGTTAACTTGCCGCTTAATTGGCGGTGTAATCAAGATTAAATTATCCGAACACTGTCACAATCAATCGGAATATATGTGGAAATAGAACCATAACCCCAACAAGACGACAGAGCTGCAGAACAACCAGATTTGCACTTTCCACACCCAGATCAGCGGCAATCAGCGCCATTTCAGTTGCACCCGCAGGGGACAATGTAAGCATAGACTCACGCAATTCGATATGAAACAGTTTTGACATGATATAGCCGACGCCAATACAGCAGACAATGTATCCCAGGCATAAGAGGACGGCAGGAAGAATCATCTGCCTCATCCGAAGAACCTGTTCTCGCATGATGCCGGAACCAATACAGCATCCGGAAATGACTTGAGCCACCCGGCGCAGCCACATAGGCATTCCGGAACATTTTCCTGAGATATTGATTGCGGCGGTCACAATCAGTGCGGCAGACATAGTTCCCGCCGGCATTCCAGAACATTTTCCCAGTGTTCCTGCCGCCAGCGCAACGGAAAAGACGGGCAAAAAGCCAATCAGGGTAGGCTTCCTGTCTGCGTTCGACTTTGAGGGGCTAGACTGTGTTCCTTCCTGCTGCTGCGGGAGGTGTCCTGGCTCTATCATTCTGTCGCTGAGCAAAATGATAGAGGGTAGGCAGCCCATACCGAACAGCATACGGACAAACTGCATGACCGCCACGATGGAGGCATCCGCTCCCACATCCATCGCAATTAGCGGCGTGTCTGAAACTCCTCCTGGAGCAGCGCAGAACAGGCAGGTCAATAAATCAAAGTCCGTCAAGGCGTAAATGGCTATCCCCATACAAATGTTCAAGGCTAGGAGACTCCCCATCACCAGTAGATACGGCTTGATCAGTTTGGGCAGATGGCACACATCCTGCCTTGTTACCATGCAGCCGATGTAAGCTCCGGTGAGCGACTGGGCAAGGATTCGGGTCTCGGGATAAATAAAAGCTTTCTGTGTTATCAGACTTAATGCCGCCGCTCCGATTATTGCGCCAACCAACATTCCGCCAGGAACCCTTAATTTTAATAAACAAAATCCTGTGACAGAGGCAACCAGAATTGTTAATATCATCCACATATTAGTTCACCTCTCAACCACTCCAAGATCAACGATGAATTATGATACGCCCTTCTTTTCGTGCTGGAGGAGACGGCAGAGGATTGGCGGGACAGCCCACCGCCATGCTGCCATAGATATCCTCCTCCGGAGACATGCCAAGACCTTCAACAATTTTCCGGATTGAGGGGGTATCGGTCAACCAATGAAGCTGATTTACCCAGCAGGCCCCCAACTCCAAGGAATAGGCCGCTAACTGCATATTTTGCAGACAACTGGCACTGTCCGCCATGGAGTTGCCCCAAGAACGATCAGAAATTACTATAATAAGAGTAGGAGCATGAAATAGAAAATTATAGTCTTCAGATGCCTGCGCGGCTTTGATCGACTTGTTTTTATACTGCCCCTCCTTGATTTCCTGGATCATCAGCTCTTCACGAACAGTTTTAACCAGGTTGGACAGAATTTCTGGGTCCTGCACGGCAATAAAGCGCGGATGCTGTAGATTTCCGCCGTTAGCAGCGTAAAGTCCAGCGGTAAGGATGCAGTTCAGATCATCGTTGCTGATCTGTTTCGCTAGGTAGTGCCGAATACTGCGCCGCTTGACCATAACATCGATAATTTCATTCATAAAGAAGCCTCCTATATTTAAGTTGGCGCAGACGGGAATGCCCGCCTGCGCCGCATTGATTTTTTTAAGTAACCATTCCGTTAAGCCAGTCCCAGAGATTCCAGGATGGGTCTGTAAAGTTCAATTTCTTCCTGGTATTTTTTGTTAAATTCTTCCATGCCGACATGGGCCGGGGTCTCGCCCAGAGCACGGGCGCGCTCAGCAAAATCGTCGCTGGTGCAGATTTCGGTTAGCTTCTCATCCAGATAATTCAGGATCTCGGCAGGTGTGTCAGCGGGTGCGAAAACGCCGCGCCACACGGTGATCGGCTGAATATCAACACCCTGCTCCTTGTAGGTGGGAATGTAGTCAAAATCAGGATTGCGCTCCTCAGCCAGAATACCGATGATCTTCAGCTCACCAGCCTCAACATAATCACCAATAGAAGTGGTGAACATACTGCAAGCGGAGATATGGCCACCCATGATGGCTGCGATGGCCTCAGAAGTGGAGTCATAGGGGATACTGGTCGTCTTATCCAGAATACCCATGCCATCCAGAACATAGGTGCCCATGATGTGCAGAGAGGAACCGGTGCCAGGATAGGTCCAAACAAAATCTCCGGGATTCTCATTGCAGTAAGCGATGAGCTCCTCAACATTGTTATAGGGGGCATCGGCCGCAACCGCAATTACCTCGTTGACCTCCGTACACTGGGCAACAGCAACCAAGTCTTCAGGGGCAAACTCCACATCGCCCATGACGATAGAAATGGGCAGAGCAGCGGTGGTGAACAGGGTGGTATAACCGTCCGCCTTGGAATTGGCAATGTAGTCGGCCGCAATAGCGCCGCCGCTGCCGGCTTTTTCCACCAGGTTGATTGCCGTGCCGAAGATATCGTTGTAATTGGTCAGCAGCTGAGCGGAGAGGTAAGTCCCACCGCCGGCCTTAAAGCCAACCGCCATGTCGATGTTGCCGGAAGGATACTCCTTCCCTCCGCCGCCAGTTCCGGATCCGCTGCCGGAGTTGCCGCAGGCAGTGATGGAGATCGCCATTACAAGGGAAAGTGCAAGCGCCAAAAACCGTTTCATTTGTTTTCCTCCTAATTCTTCTTTGTCTTATTGCCACGTGCCAGCAGGACAGCCAGCACAACAGCGGCGAGCAGGAACGTCAAGGTCATAGGATGGGTAAAGAAGATTTTCCAGCCCAGTTCCGCATTGTAGAGTAAGCTACGGCGGAAATTGGACTCCAGAGAGCCGCCGATGACGAACGCGATGATCAAGGGCGGGAGCGGGAACTTCGCCTTGCGCAGGAGAAATGCCAGCACGCCAAAGAGAAGCATCATCCCACAAGTAAAATAGCTGCCCCGGACTGCGTAGGTGCCCACGAAGCAGATCAGGAATACAGAGGGGAGCAGAATAGATTTGCGAGTCCCCATGACTTTGGCGAAGACCGGAACGCCGACCGTACCAACGATGGCAAGCACCACAATGGCAAGGCCCATGGCAATGTAAACAGCGTACACAGTATCCAGACTGTCCTGGAACAGCAAGGGACCGGGCGTAATGCCCAGGGCCACAAAAGCACCAAGCATAACAGCAGTAACCACGTCGCCGGGAATGCCTAGGGCAAGCAGAGGGACCAGTGCGCCACCACAGACAGCATTGTTGGAAGCCTCAGCAGCAACCACACCATCTACAATACCAGTACCGAACTTTTCAGGGTGCTTAGATTGTTTCTGAGCAGCGGCGTAGGATACAAAACTGGCCGTTGCACCTCCAACACCGGGCAGAATGCCGATCAACGCCCCAAGAATACCGGAACGGATGATGTTAAACCACTGCCCTAAAAATTCTCCAAGGGACAGGCTGGAATCCTTTCGGTTTAGTTGCTCAGGTTTCTTATTCAACTCATTACGGCCTTCGCCCAGTTGGAACATCAACTCGGCAACAGCGAAGGAACCAATAAATACGGCAAGCTGATCGATACCATCATTCAAATTGGTTGTTCCGAAGGTAAATCGGGCGGTGCCGTAGATGGGGTCCAGCCCAATCATTGCGATGAAAAGCCCGATCGTAGCGGAGATAAGACCTTTCAATAGGGATTTACCGGAGATGGAGGCGATCAGGGACAGGGACAGGCACATAATCCCGAAGTACTCGGGCGCTCCGAATTTCAGCGCCAGGCTTGCCAGAGCACTGGCAAAGCAGACCAGCATAAAAGTTCCTACCAGACCGCCGGCGCAAGAGGCATAGAGAGCCGTCTGCAATGCCTTACGTGTCTGTCCTTTCTGGTTCATGGGATAGCCATCCAGCATGGTTGCCGCGGCGCTGGCTGTACCAGGGGCGTTGATCAGGATCGCAGAGATGGAACCGCCCATCATAGCTCCCTGGTAGGCTCCCATCAAAAGAGCTACGGCATTGGTGATGTCCATCTTCAACGTAAGCGGCAGCAGCAAGGAAATTGTCATACTGGGACTGATACCCGGAAGGGAGCCGCCCAGGATACCTACGGCTACGCCAATAAACAGGAACAAAATCGTCTGAATGTTCAGAAAGCTTGCGAAGGCGTCAAAAATAATTTCCATAGCGTGTCCTCCTTAAAACCCGAGGATGCCGCCTGTAAAGCGGATCCCCAGGACCTGGCTGAACAGCAGATAGATCAGAACACCGTAGACAAGGGCCCATATAATATTGATCTTCAGTCGATTGCTGCCATACAGGAACAACCAGAACGCCATAAAAATTACGGAGGCGATCAGGAATCCCAGAACGCTGGCAACGCCAATAAAGACAAAGCCGGAGAGAATCAGAATGGCCTGAGGAATATACTGCTTCAATTGGAGCTTGGGGAGCGGGATATTGACACCTTCTTTACGGGCGTTAACGATTTCCAGAACAATACCGATAATGCCCAAGAAGATAAAAAGGCCCGCAACAATGTAAGGGAATTTTTCCGGGCCAAAATCTGCGTTCTTTTTCAGCCGAACGAAATTGGGGATCAGGACAGTCGCCATTAGAACACCAAACAGTGTTGTTGCGCTGTAGGCGATCAAGTTAGTCTGGTGGTTTTTGATGGACTGCTCCTGCTCTGGAGTCAGGCCGACGGGAGACGCATTTTTATTCTCGTTTTCCATGTAGGGCCTCCTGTTCTTTTGTAGTTAAGGTCATAATTCCGGACGCTGATCACCATAAATGCGGGAGTAGGGGATATAGACGCTGCCGTCCAAAATCTTACGGGCAGTGCGGTAGACAGCCTCCCTTCGGATATTCTCTCCCTCCTTAGTGACCACAACCTCCATGGGGCCGTAAGGGTTGCCAATGATAAGGGTATTAGAATTTTTGGCGCGCTCGCTGATCACGTCGTGTACCACCGTGCCGGGGATCTGCGCCGCTGCTCCTGTGCTGATGGCACCGGTAATCATATACGCCCGGTGCATTTTTTGCATGGAGGCCAAGCGGGCAACCAGGTCGACCTCTTCGGCCTTAATAAGCACTCCCTCCGGATTGACGTAGTCCCGGGGGACAGAAACAAACCCGATTTTGGGGTAGGCAGGAGATTTGGCTGTGGCAACAGCACGGTCAGGCACAATACCGATCATCTCCGCGGCCACGCTGCGGATATCCTCGATCAGCTTGAGGACCTTGGGCATACTCTCAACCTCCACAGGAAGTTCGGTGCCCTTCAGTCCGATTTCCTCTGGGATAAGGTAGACCACGGGGTTGCCCGCGTCCACGATGGAGACCGTAAACTTGCCTTGCTCTTCCAGGTCGATGATATCTTTTGTGTTGCCGGTGGGCAGGAGCTTCCCTGTAATAGAGCCGGCCGGGTCAAGAAAGTCGATCAGGATCTTAACTCCGGTTCCGGGGACGCCCGGAATGGCGTAATCTCCGTCGGAGAGCACATGGCCGTCACGGACTTTATAGGTGGCATGAATGATCTTGTCGCTGTTGGTGTTATAGATACGCACCGTAGTCTCGGGCTCATGGACCTTCATCAGGTTCTGAGCAATGGCGAAGATGCCTACACCGGCGGTCAGGTTTCCGCAGTTGCCTCGCCAGTCAATAATGGCCTTGTCAACACTGACCTGGCCAAAAGTGTAGTCCACATCGGCGTCCTCACGCTGAGAGGGGCCAATAATACAGACCTTGCTGGTCAGAGAGTTGGCACCACCCAAGCCATCGATTTGGCGAATGTCAGGGCTTCCGAATGCGGCCAGGAGTATCTTATCTCTCAGTTCGCCGGCGGGAGGAAGGGAGCTTTCCAGAAAATAGATGCCCTTACTGGTACCGCCACGGATAATGGAACAGGGTAGAGTAAAGAATTCACGATACATTCAATACACCTCATTCAATCAATTTTGGCTGCGGAGAATGGCGCATAGTTTAGTCCCGGACGTAGACGCTGCCCTCCATAATACGGCGGGCGGTGCGTTCCAGGTTGCCGCTGAGGACTGTGTGAGTGCCATCCTCGTTATCCTGAAGATCTGCGTAGACGTCCATAATTCCCCAGGGGTGACCAATGCGAACATGGGGCGCATGGTCGTCCGGGTGTTTTCCGCCGCCGCAGACAATCTCGTTGACAATGGTGCCAGGTGTATTGGCCGCGGTGACGGTGCAGATGGCGCCGGTACCCATATAGGCATCGATCATCTTCATGTTGACAGAGAACAACCGGCCAACCAAATCAATTTGTTCGGCACCAATGGCCTTGCCGCTGCCGGCGGTATAATCTGTCGGCTTAGTGGCAAAAGCAATTTTCGGAAGTGTCTGACTATTGACCCTGGCGTCCTCCAGGTCTTTGGCAAAGCCGAGCAGAATGGCCCCGGTCCCACGGATGATCTCCAGCTTGCGGCAGATTTCCTCACAGTCAGGCAGGGCGTTGAATTGAGCGGGTGTTTCCGTGCCAGTCACGCCAAAATCCTCTGGGTGGACAAATATCACCGGATTGGCGGCATCCACGAAGCTGTATTCATACTCCTTGCTCTCAATCTCAATGATGTTCTTAGGCTGACCAGTGGGGAGCAGCTTGCCAGAAGCCGCTCCCTGGGGGGAGACAAACTTTAACAGCACTTTAGCCGCAGTTCCGGGAACACCATCAATGGAAAAATCCCCCTCGGTGACAGCTCGGCCGTCCTTCACCGGGACCTGAGCAATGATCTCCTTTTGGGTGTTGGTATTGAAGATATGTACCTCAGTCATAGGCTCCACCGCTTCTACCAACCCTTCATCGATCGCAAAAGGCCCCACTGCGGAGGAGATGTTGCCGCAGTTCATGGTTTTTCCTACGATGGGGGCAAACACATCTACCTGCCCAAAGTCGTAATCCACGTCGATACCAGGCCGGTCACTTTTTTTGATCACGGCCACCTTACTGGTAGAGGTGTTCGCACCGCCCATGCCGTCAATCTGGCGGCGATCCGGAGAGCCGAAAGCGCTGAGGATCACTTTATCCCGTGCCTCCATGTCCTGAGGCAGATCCCTGTCATGAAAAAACAGTGCCTTGGATGTACCTCCACGCATATAGACACAGGGAATCTTGCGGTTTGGTTTATAACTTTCCAAAATAAAACCTCACTTTCCTTTTGTATCTGATAGGACTTTATGCTAAAATAAATTGTACCAAGGATGGGAGGCGCTGTTGATGTTTAACAATTACCATTACTTTATCGCTTTGGCCGATGAGGGGAATATTTCAAAGGCCGCCAGAAAGCTGTTTATTTCTCACCAGTGCCTCAGCAGGTATCTGAAAAACCTGGAACAGGAATACAGGGTCACCTTTTTTGAGCGTACCCCCAAATTGATGCTGACACCTGCCGGACAAGCATACTTGGATACGATTCGACAGATGCAGCTACTGGAGGAAAATCTGGACAGCCAGCTTGATGATATCCGGCAGGCCAAACTGGGCAACGTCGTATTCGGAACGACAGATGGACGGTATCGCATCCTAGTTCCTGATCTGTTGGCTCAATTCAAAAGGATGTACCCAGATGTGATCCTGGAGGCACAGTCCAATCCTGATTCCAAAAAACTCAGTGAACGAGTTCTGGAAGGGGAACTGGATATGGTCCTGCTGAACAAAAGCGATATCAGCAGCAAGCAGTTGGTCTTTCAGCCTGTACTGGATGAGCGGATGTATCTGATCATCTCTGACAATATGCTGAAGACCTACTTCCCAAACCGCTACCCTCAATGCATACAGGACTTTGCCAGCGGAGTAAATTTGTCTCAGTTTCAGCATGTGCCCTTTGTTATGGGGCGGAAAAATCTTGTCTCCAGAAGATCTATTGAAGACTACTGTCAAAGTCACCAGATTCAGTTAAACTGTGTGATGGAGCTGGGCCAGCTGGACCTCCACGGTATGATGACGGCACGGGACTATGCGGCCAGCTTCTGCTGGTCCATGTATGTTCCCGCCATTCAAAAGCTGAACCGGGAGGGCCAATACAGCTATTTGCATATCTTCCCAATCAAGGGACGGGGTATTACAAATCAACTGGTCCTGGTCATGCGAAAAGGCAAGATTTTTCCCGCCTATGGGCGAGCCCTGATTCGGCTTATTAAAGAAAACTGCGCTTCCTTTGAGAATCTCACCTTGATTAGTTCTTCTTGATCTCCCGAATGACATCAATCACAGTGCCGTCCCTATACTCCACGATGCAGGTCACCTTGTCGGCGGTCTCAATGGGCTTGGGCGCGCCGGTCATGGACTCGGCCAGCTGCTGGAGCTCCTCAATACTCACCAGCTTCAGGCTTGTCTGCTTCAGGTCCTCCTTCAACTCCCGGTAGTTCCGGTGTTTCGGGTTGAGGGCGATGCCCGCCTCGGTGACTACGGCGGCCACCGTCTCGCCGGGAGTACACAGGGTAAAGACCTTCTTCACCACTGAGGGCGTGCGGCCCCGGATGATAGGCAGGGTCACGATGGAGATGGCCGCGCCGGCAGCCACGTCGGGCCCGCCGCCCAGGCCGCCCATCATCTCGCCGGAGGAGCCGGTGAGGATGTTCACGTTGAAGTCGGTGTCCACCTCCAGCGCCCCCAACACGCCGAAGTTCTCCCGGTTGAGGAAGCCGCCCTTGCTGTAGGCGTTAGCGTAGTCGGCGTTGTCAATCTCCACCACGCCGGGGCGGTCGTAAATCGCCCGGGCGGCCACCGAGTCGAAGCTCTGGCTGCATTCCACTACCCGCACCAGGCCCTCGTCATACATGTCGATGATGGCGGCGGGGATGCCACCCAGGGCAAAGCTGGCCTTCACGCCCCGCTCCTTCATCTTCTCCGCCAGGCACTTGGTAATGGCGATGGGGATCGCTCCCGCTCCGGTCTGGAAGGAGAAACCATCCTTGAACAGGCGGGAGGCGGCAATCAGCTCCACTGTCCGCTCCGCAATGAGCAAATCTCGGGGATTCTTGGTCAGCCGGGCGGCGCCTGCGCCGATCTTGGCAGGGTCGCCGATGGAGTCCACCTTTACCACATAGTCCACCAGCTGCTGGGAGATGCTGGCCGGACAGCAGGGGTAGTCCACCAGATTATCGGTAACCACGATCACACAGCCGGCGTTCTGGGCGTCTACAAAGGAGTAGCCTAGGGAGCCACAGGCGTTGGGGCCGATCTGGCCGGTGCAGTTACCGTAGTCATCGGCGGCGGAGGCCCCGATGAAGGCTACGTCGATTTGCAGCTCCCCCGCCTCAATGGCCCTGGGGCGGGCCCCATGAGGTCGGAGGATTACAGGGGTTTCCATTTCCCCGGCCAGCACTGCGTCGCCCAGCTGGCCCCGGATACCGCTGGCCTCGATGCGGTCGATGGTGCCGTCCTTCACAAAGTCTACAATAGAGGGATTTTTGATGTTCACCACGGCGCTGGGGGCAAATCGCAGTCCCTTGATCCCCAGTTCCCGGATGACTGTGAGCACCTGGCCGATGATCTGATCCCCCTCCCGGAAAGAGTGGTGGAAGGAGACGGTCATGCCGTCCTTCAGCCCGGAGGCGAGAATGGCCTCCTTCAAATCGGGCAGCAGCTTGGTGTCCCCGGGAATCCTGTGCCCAGCGCTGCGCTTCGTGACCACAGTACCCGTAAAGGCTTGCGGCTCATAGGCCCCCCGATAGGGCTTGACCACATAATCTCCTACCCGCTCCGGCAGCTCACGGCCCAGACTGTTTACCATCATTTCAGCGCACCCCCGATCTTGATGCCCGCCGCCTCAGCCTTTGCTAGAGTGGTGCGGGCCCGCAGTTCCATCGGCTTATCCACCATGCCGCCGTCCAGCACACACACGCCAGTGTGGTTCCGGGCGGCCTCGTCCAGAGCCTCCAGCACCCGCTGGGCGTTTCGGATCTCCTTCTGGGAGGGGGTAAAGCAGGCGTTTACCGTGTCGATCTGCCTGGGGTGGACGCAGGTCTTGCCGTCAAAGCCCAGAGCCCGGGTCATATCCAGGTCGGCCTTCAGCCCCTCGGCGTCGTTGATATCGGAAAACACCGCGTCCTGGGCGGAGATGCCCGCCGCACGGCAGGCCATGAGGATGGCGTTGCGGGCGTGGAAGATCTCCCAGCCCGGCTTGGTGCGCTGGGCACTCATGCTGGCGGTGAAGTCCTCCGCTCCCAGCGCCATAGCGGCAACCCGGGGACTGGCCTTGGCGATCTCCATAGCGTTGAGCACACCCAAATAGGACTCAATATTGCACCAGAGCTGGATGCCCCCCACAGGCAGGCCGGCTTTTTCCTCGATGGCGCCAATTTTGGCGTCAATTTTTTTGACCTCCTCGGCGTACTCCACCTTGGGAATGCGGATGGCGTCGGGCTGAGCCCGGACAGCGGCCTCCAGGTCCTCGTCCAGCTCCTTGGAGTAGATGCCGTTGACCCGGATCAGGATGTACTTGCCCTGGGGGCGCTGATACTTCACCGCGTTGTACACTAGTAGGCGGGCGGCGTCCTTCTCCCCGGCGGACACCGAGTCCTCCAGGTCGTACACCAGACAGTCCTCATTGTAGAAGCCCGCCTGGATCATCTTCACAGGGCTGGTGCCCCCGGCGTACATGGAGGTGCGCATCAGATGATTTTCAGCCATTGGGATCACTCCTTCCCCAATCAAAGCCGACCTCCGCCGCGCGACAGACGGCACACTCCATTCGGGCCCGGATGGCAAAGTCCAGGGCGCCCTTGTCGTTCACGTCCACCAGGGCGTCCTTCACGTCGAACTCCGCCAGGACGTTCCGCACGGTGGCCTCAATGGCGTCGCCGAACATGGCTTTCACATCGCTTTGCAGATTGATTTGGATGCCTTGCCCGGGATTGGGGCGCAGGGTGATCTGTACATCGCTGGACTCCAG
>NZ_QWKI01000169.1 GCF_009911645.1 Pseudoflavonifractor sp. 60 | reverse complement strand
ACGCAAGATAAATTCTGTGATTCTAGCTCACCAAACCCAGCCGGTCCAGCTGTCTCGCGTGCTCCTCTCCAGTCGTCAGCAGGTAGATGCGAGTTGTATTGATGGAACTGTGGCCCAGCACATCTGCCAGCTTCACAATATCCCGGGTCGCCTGGTAAAAAGTGGAGGCAAACAGGTGGCGCAGATTGTGGGGGAAAACCTTGCTGGGCTCCACCTTCGCCTCTCCGCACAGCTCCTTCATGGCTCGCCAGACCTGAAACCGGGTCAGCGCCATGCCGTCCCCGGTGCAGAAGATTGCGCCGGAGGACCTTTTTTGTTTCTTGGCAAATTTCAGCAGCTTTCGGGCCAGCTTGCCGGAGAGTATGATGGTGCGGATCTTGCCCTTGAGGGCCACGTTCGCCCGTCCCGCCCGGACCGCCTCCACCGTGATGTACCTCAGCTCGGATACCCGGATGCCTGAGCCGCAGATGGTTTCCATCACCAGCGCCAGCCACTCCTCCTTCTTCCGCCGGGCCGCCTCCATCAGACGGACATACTCCCCCCGGGCCAGCTGCCGGGAGGCCTCCCGGAAAATCCTCCGCTGGACCTTCAAAAACTTAACTCTGCACTCCTCCCAGCCCAAAAAACGGAACAGTCCGTTGACGGCGGACAGCTTGGCGTTCACTGTTGCCGGCGCAAGCCCCTGGGCCAGCAAAGCGGTCTTCCACTGGGTCACGGTCTCCTTGGTCACCGTCTCTCCATTCAACCACCCCACAAAGGACCGGATATCCCGCAGGTACTTCTCAATGGTGGCAGCCGCCCGCTCCTCGGCCCGGAGGTGGTCGGCAAAAAATACCACCTGCTCCTCTCTCAGTCTGTGCTCCTTCATCGCCTTTCTCCTTTCTCATCTGCTCCAGAAGACGGTCTGCCTTCTTTGACATGGGAGTATATCACATTTTTTCGGGAAAATTCGACATTTTCCAAAAATCGCCATAAAAAAGCCTCCCTCTGTGTATTTGGGCACAGAAGGAGGCTATTTTATAATCGGTTAGTTGGCTTTTACAGCCAGAGCACTACCTGGTCCATCATCACAAAGTGGGCAATACTGCCCAAAAGGATGAACACATGGAAGATCTCGTGGCACCCGAACCGAGGGTTGTCCCGGCCTGGCCACTTCACCGCATAGAGCACACCACCCACAGTATACAGCAGACCTCCGGCCAGCAGCCAGAAGAAGCCGACCGCAGGGAGAGCATGGTAAATGGGGACAATGGCGAAGATGGCCAGCCAGCCCATAAACAGGTAAATGGCACTGGTGAGCCACCGGGGGATGGCCAGTCTGGCAACGGTGAGCACCATCCCCGCCGCCGCCAGGGTCCACACAGCAATTCCCAGGGGCACGCCCCCCGACTGCCGCAGGACGGTGAAGCACAGCGGGGTATAGCTTCCGGCAATGAGCAGGTAGATGGAACAGTGGTCATACTTCCGCAGAGCCAGCCGCCCGGGGATGGAGAGGTTGAGGCAGTGGTACAGAGTGCTGGCAGTGTACAGACAGATCATAGACAGCCCGTAGACGGCGAAGAGCCCAAACAACAGCCACTTGCCCAGCAGGGCGGACCGAACCAGCAGCACGGCGGTCCCCGCCACCGCCAGCACCGCGCCCGCCCCATGGGTGATGGCGGACCAGGGACGCAGGCCGTCGTAGGGGTCCCGAACCTCTCCCCTGCGGCGGGGCTTCTTCAAATTCAGCACAGAGGGGGCGGCAGAATGGACAGTTAATGTGTTGGTACGCATTGGATTCACTCCTTTCTAGAGGAGACGGCTTTTGCATTCTTCATCACTAGAGAATAGTATACTCCATTCCGCCCAAATAATCAATATGAAATATCACCAAATATAATATTGAAAACTATATTATATCATAAAAAACAGCGCCGGACGAACCAGCGCTGCTTTTTCCAGGATCAGCCCTGAGCAATCGCGCCCATGGGGCAGGTACCAGCGCAGGAACCGCAGTCGATGCAGGCGCCGGCGTCGATGACGTACTGGGAATCGCCCTGGGAGATCGCGCCCACAGGGCAGCCATCAGCGCAGGAACCGCAGCTGATGCAAGCGTCACTGATAACATAGGCCATAGTATGTACACCTCCATTAAAATGGTATCCCCATTCTACCACAAATTCAGAAAAATGCAATGCTTAATTTTTGGGGAAGTCAAAAAATATATAGGCACCAAGCTCCCCCAGTTCCGTCATCTTTTCCCGTCTAAATTGGGGCCAACCGGGGCATGATGGTAAAAAGACTTGATTCCGAGGTGATTTTACCATGGCAGAAAGCCAATTCACATCCACCGCCCTGGGCGCTATCCGTCTGGCCCAGCAGAACGCCGCCCGCCTGGGCCACAGCTACGTGGGCAGTGAGCACCTGCTGCTGGGGCTGGCTGGTCAGGAGTTCAGTCCCGCCGCAATGGCCCTGCGCAAAGCGGGGGCGGACAGCCGGTGCCTGCGCGCCGCCATTGCCCAGCGGGTGGGAACGGGCGTCCCCGCCAAATCCAGCTTTCAGGGCCTGACCCCAAACTGCTGCGCCGCCATACAGGGGGCCGTGGCGGAGAGCCGCCGTCTGGGCCAGCAGGCGGTGAACTCTGAGCACCTGCTGCTGGGCCTGCTGCGCACCAAGGGCTGCGGGGCCTCCCAGCTGCTGGCCCACTGCGGGGTAAATGGCGATGAGCTGTACCGCACGGTGTGCGCCTCCCTGGGCGGCGAGGAGGCCCCCCTCCCCAAGCCACGCCCCCGGGAGCCGGAATCCCGTAACGACCGGGACACCCGTCAGCTGGACCAGTGTGCCCGGGACTTGACCCGTATGGCCGCGGAGGGCCGTCTGGACCCGGTGATTGGCCGCCAGAAGGAGCTGGACCGGGTCATCCAGATCCTCTCCCGCCGCACAAAGAACAATCCCGCCCTCATCGGCGAGCCGGGGGTTGGCAAGACCGCCGTCATCGAGGGACTGGCCACCGCCATCGCCGACGGCACCGCCCCTCAGCACCTGCTGAACAAGCGCCTCTATGCCCTGGACCTGTCCGCCATGGTGGCGGGGACCAAGTACCGGGGGGAATTTGAGGAAAAGCTAAAGCACATCATGGGGGAGGTGCGCCGGGCGGGGAACATCATCCTGTTCATCGATGAGCTCCACACCATCGTGGGAGCGGGCAGTGCCGAGGGGGCCATTGACGCCGCCAACATCCTGAAACCCGCCCTCAGCCGGGGAGAGCTCCAGGTGATCGGGGCCACCACCATCGACGAGTACCGCAAGTATATCGAGAAGGACGCCGCTCTGGAGCGCCGCTTTCAGCCCGTCACTGTCAGCGAGCCCAGCCGGGCGGAGACCTTGGAGATTTTACAGGGCCTCCGGGGGCGGTACGAGGCCCATCACCACCTGATCATCTCGGACAGCGCCCTGGAGGCGGCGGTGGACCTGTCCTGCCGCTATCTGCCCCAGCGCTTCCTCCCCGACAAGGCCATCGACCTGGTGGACGAGGCGGCGGCCCAGGCCCGGCTGTCCGGGAAGGCCCTGCCCCCAGAGCTCCAGCGGCTGGAGGGCCGGGTGTCCCAGGCCAGCCGTCAGCTCAGCGACGCAGTGCGCCGCCAGGACTTTGAGCAGGCCGCCATTCTCCGCAATGTGGAGCGGGACTTTAAGCGGGAGCTGGAGGAGGAGCGGCAGAAGTGGCAGTCGGGCCAGGGCCAGTTCGCCGTAGAGCCCCACCACATTCAGGCGGTGCTGTCCCAGTGGATGGGGGTCCCCATCAGCGATCCGGACGAGGCGGACAGACAGGCTCTGGCAACTTTGGACAAATCTCTGCGCTGCCGCCTTCTGGGCCAGGACAGGGCGGTGGACGCGGTGGTAAAGGCCATTCGCCGGGGCCGCCTGGGACTGAAGGACCCCCGCAGGCCGGTGGGCTGCTTCCTGCTGCTGGGCCCCAGCGGCGTGGGCAAGACCCAGTTGTGCCGGTCTCTGGCCGCCGCCCTCTTCGGCAGCGAGGAGTCCCTGCTGCGCTTTGATATGTCCGAGTATATGGAGGCCCACACTGTCTCCCGCCTCATCGGTTCTCCTCCGGGCTACGTGGGCCACGAGGAGGGGGGGCAGCTCACCGAGCGGGTACGCCGCCGCCCCTGGTCGGTGGTGCTGCTGGATGAGTTGGAGAAGGCCCACCGGGATATCTGGTCCATTCTCCTCCAGGTGATGGAGGAGGGAGTCCTTACCGACGCCCAGGGCAGGAAGACCGACTTTCGAAACACGGTGCTGGTGATGACCTCCAACCTGGGGGCCCAGCGCTTTGCCAAGGGGAGAAGGCTGGGCTTCACCTCCGGCGGGGAGGCGGAGCGGGAGGAGCTGGAGCGGGCGGTGCTCTCCGACGCGGGGAACACCTTCGCCCCGGAGTTCCTCAACCGCCTGGACGCCGCCCTGGTCTTCCACCCCCTGGATGGCGCAACCCTGAATGCCATAACCCGCCAGCTGCTGTCCGAGACCCAGAAGCGGCTGGACAAGCTGGGCGTCGCTATGGCGGTGGAGGAGGAGGCCGTCTCCCTGCTGGCCGGCAAGGGGAGCAGCCGGGAGTACGGCGCACGTCCCCTCCGCCGGGCTATCGCTTCCCTGGTGGAGGACCCCGCCGCCGACCTGATGCTCAACGGCCAGCTGAAAAAGGGGGATACCCTGCGCGTCTCCGCCCAGGGGGACCAGGTGCAGGTAAAATTGGTGTAAACGCAAACGGGCGGTCGGCCACCGTGGACGGCCGCTTGTTTATGATATCAGGCCTAATTCCTTGAAGTAAGTCCACAAATCATTATAGTGTTTATGAGCAATGCTCTTTGCACGTTGCTCAATAGATTTCATGGCTTGTTCCGTTAACTCTACAGCAGCTCTCTTTCGATAGAGATATTTTGTTTTTTCACAATTCAATTGAATATCAGGGATTATTTCATAATCGAGACAATGTACTTCACAGAAGTCATCAAAATCTTTAAATAACCCCCAATAGTCGACAGTTTCGTCCACTGAAGGCAAGTCCATCCTTCCGTTCCATATATTTCTGACCTTTTCTAGAAATATGTCAATCGCGTCGTACCTGTTGCATTTTTTACTTATGATACCTTTATGATTTTTGTCTCCTCTCCCATAAATCTTTGGTATGACCCAAAAATTTGCAAGGCAAGGGTATTGATGGAAATAGTTCCATATTGTTTCACACCACTGCAAAGTCGGTGCATACAAATTTGATATTGTGGCAAAACTATTCATCGTGTCTCCAGCAAAATTTATGTCGAAAAAGTTGTTTTTACCGTCAAGAAAACATCCATTTTGAGCGAAAGGCGGAAATTTTTTGTTGTATATAGCTTTATAAAACCCAACTGCAAAATCTGACATATCTGGATCAGGGGCACTGTAATATCTCTGTCCTGAATAGACTACACCGTTTCTGAAAGAAATTCCTCTAATGTGTTTATCGCATACGATAGGAGTTAACAATATCTCTTTGATGGTCTCTTGGGCACTTGTTAATTCCATTTTGCTGTCACCTCGGAAGGTAAAAGTTATGTCTATTATTCTACCATATATGTCAAATTCCTGCAAATCAAATTAAAATACCCTCCGGTTTGGCCAGCGGGCACCTGTTTTAGATATTTGTGTGGGCCAGCTGAAAAAGGAGATTACCCTGCACATCTCCGCCCAGGGGGATCAGGTGCAGGTAAAATTGGTGTAATGTCACTTTAATTCGTAAAGTATCTTTTGTAGGGTGGGATGACCCTAGCCTGCCGCTTTGTTTGTGGCCCTGCTTCGCAAGGGGCCCATCCCTCGTCCCGCCCGCAGGCGGCCTGGCCCCTTTGAAAAGGGGCTCCGGCGAAGCCGGTGGGGATTGACTTACAGGCACTGATTCTACTTGAAATTTTAGGTAGAAGATGGTGCTTTCAGGGGCAATCCCCCGCTCTCGCGCCGCTTGTGTGCTCCTGCGGCATTACAAGGTGGAAGGGCCACAAACAGATGATACCACGCTTCCACAAAAACCGCAGGAAAAACGCCCGCTGGAGCTTCTCTGCTCCGGCGGGCGTCCTGTTCAGTCTGCCACTGTCACCTCAAGGCCCAGGCCCCTCAGCTGCTTCACCAGCTTCTCCGGCGGGGTATGGTACATATTGAAGGTGACCGATTTGAGGTTGGGGAACTGCTTCACCTCCCGCTCGCTGACGGCGGTGATATCAAAGTCCGCTTCAAAAATCTCATCAAAATCCAGCCACTGGGGGTTGATTTGGAAATAAATCTCCATCTCCTCCCCCACATAGAGCTCCGTGATCGTGCTGGCCAGGGCGGCGGGGATCTTCAGCCCCTGAAAAAACTGATTTCCCCGCTCAATGTAGGGCTTGAGCCGGGCGATGGACTCCTCTTCTGAGACCTCCTCCACATCGCTGTAGCGCTGAAAGTACTCGTCCCCGCCCCGATACTTCTCCCCCAGCAGCTTCTGCTCGTACATCAGCTTCTGAGCGGCCGCCAGCTTGAAGGGCAGGTTGTCAAACACCAGATATTCCGCCGCCGGGTCCTCCGCAAAATGGTCTCGTCCCATGGTAATCTCCTCCTCAATTTCAGATATTGGCATGGGCCAGCTGGGGCTCCCGCTCCTGGCGGAGCTCCTCCCGGGGACGGGCGGACTCCTGCCGGGCCAGCCCCTTGGCGTTGGCCAGCATCAGCTTAATGCGGTTCTCCTGATTAATGGGGGTTGCCCCCGGGTCATAGTCAATGGCTACAATGTTGCTGTCGGGGTAGTCGTCCTTCAGCTTGCGGATCATCCCCTTGCCCACGATATGGTTGGGCAGGCAGCCGAAGGGCTGGGTACAGACGATGTTGCCCGTTCCCGAGTGGATCAGCTCCAGCATCTCAGCGGTGAGCAGCCAGCCCTCCCCCATTTTGTTGCCGTCCCCCAGGTAGCCCTGGACCATGCGGTGCAGATCCTGGAAGGTGCCGGGGGCACGGAAGCGGCCGGAGTACTCCAGAGCCTGAATCATGTCCCGCTGGCAGGCCTCAATATACCTCATAAACACTTGGCAGCCGAACTTTTTCAGCCACAGGCCGCCGTACAGGTTCACATCGGCAACCCGGTTGTAGATCTTGAAGATAATGAAGTCGGTGAGCCCGGGGACCACCGGCTCCACCCCCTCGGACAGGAGGAATTTTTCCAGGTTATTGTTGCCCAGGGGGGCAAATTTTACATAGATCTCCCCCACCACGCCCACGCGGATCTTGGGCTCCCCCGCCACGGGGATAGCGGCAAAGTCAGCGCAGATGGCATCGAAGTTAGCCCGCATCTGCCGGCGGCTCATGCCCTTCCCGGCCTGAAAGCCGTCCACCAGCTTCTGGGACCAGTGGTCAATCATAGCGTCGGCGTCGCCGGCGGTGACCTCATAGGGGCGGACCTGGTTGGCCACGTTGACGATAATATCCCCGTACATCATGGCGTACACCGCCTTGCGAACAAAGGGCAGGGTCAGGGAGAAGCCAGGGTTTTTCTCCAGCCCGGACAGATTCACCGACACCACCGGGATGTAGGCCATATCCGCCTTCTCCAGAGCCTTACGCAGCAGGTGGATGTAGTTGCTGGCCCGGCAGCCGCCGCCGGTCTGGGTGATAAGCAGGCCCACCTTGTGGGGGTCGTAGCCTCCATGCTTCACCGCGTCGATGAGCTGGCCGATGACCAGCAGGGCGGGGTAACAGGTGTCGTTGTGGACGTACTTCAAGCCTTCATCCACAATCCCCCGGTGGTTTGTGGTGAGCATATCCACCTTGTAGCCCTCGCACTCCAGCAGCTTTTTCATCATGCCGAAGTGGACGGGCAGCATCTGGGGCATGAGAAGGGTGTACTCCTCCTTCATCTCCTTGGTGAACAGCAGCCGCCCGGTGTCGTCATAGACCAGTTTTGCCATATTGAAAAAGCTCCTTTCAATTTTCAGGCGGAGTTAGGCGCAGAATGCGCCGGCGCCAGCGTTTGGACATCTCCGCCTCCAACTCCTCGTCCGGTTCCCCGGGATAGCGGGGAATGCCGTACTGGAAGTAGGGGGAGTAGGCGAAAGCCGCCCGGTCCCCCTCGCCGCCGCACAGGAAGCAGCCGCCGTCGTCCCCCTTCAGCCGCCAGCGGGAACCGGACACCCGCTCCGCCCGGCTGCCGTTTCCAATCACCAGGCCAAAGGCGTTTTTGGTGTCCTTGTCAAAGGTCTCATTGTAAATCGGCTCCAGTTCCAGGGTGTCCCCCCAGGGGAAGAGGGTGTGGACCCCGCCGGAGCAGAGATACTCCCACTCGTCCTCGGTGGGCAGATCAAAGGGAGGCTCGATCTCCTCCGGCGTGCTCCAGGCCCACCGCTCGGCCAGCATGGGCGGGATGTCGGCGGTGCGCAGAGGAGAGGTGGAGGCGTCCAGCTCGTCCAGCAGGTCCCGGAGATAGTCCTCCCAGGTCTGGACCTTCGCCCGCGCCTCCTCCAGGGCCTCCTCCGCCCAGCCCAGGGCCTGCTCCCACTCGCCCCGCTCCTTGTCAGACAGCTCCCCCGCCAGCTTTTTCTGGTAGAGGGCGATATCCTCTAAAATCTCCTTGACTTTCCAGTTGGCCTCCTCCTCATAATACCGGCGGAACTCCGCCAGAACCGCCGGGGCCAGGGGGCACTGTTTGGTATCCCAGCCCAGGGTCATGCCCTTTTTGCCGGGGATGTAGATAAAATCCCGGAGGGGCAGCTCCCGGCAGGTGAAGACCAAAATGTCCTCTCCCCGGCTGTTCTGCTCGGTATAGGCAAAGGCAAAGTGGAGGGGAAAGGAGTTCAGCTCCTCCAAAATTTTGGAAACTGTCTCGTTCATTGTTCTCTCCTCGCTTCCATGGCGGCGATGAGGGATCGAATGCGGATCTTCACCGCCCCCAGGTTGCTGATGTCGTCGATTTTCAGCTGAGTGTACAGCTTGCCGCCCTCTTCCAAAATGGAACGCATCTCGTCGGTGGTGATGGCGTCGGTGCCGCAGCCAAACGATACCAGCTGCACCACCTGCATATCCGGCTGGGTACACACGTACCGGGCGGCGTTGTACATCCGACTCTGGAAGGTCCACTGATTGAGCACCTTCCTGGGGGCGTAGCCCTCCAGAGCACTGAGGGTGTCCTCGGTGACCAGCACCAGGCCGAAAGAGGTGATCAGATCGTTGATGCCGTGGTTGATCTCCGGGTCGATGTGGTAGGGCCGCCCGCAGGCCACCACAATGTTTCGCCCCGACTCCCGGGCCTGTTCGATATACTTCCGGCCCGTCTCCCGAACGTCCTGGATGTAGCTCTCGTAGGCCCGGTAAGCACACTCCACCGCCCCCTTGGTCTCCCGCCGGGGAATGGCAAACTCCTTCTGCATCAGCACAGAAAAACGCTTCTCAAAATCCTTGTGCCGCCACATGCCCACATAGGGGTCCAGGAACCGGGTCTGTTTCAGGGCCGGGACATTGGCAGCCAGCAGCTCCGGGTAGTAGGCCACCACAGGGCAGTTGTAGTGGTTGTCCCCAATGCCCTCGTCGTTGTTGTAGGACATACAGGGGTACCAGATGGCGTCCACCCCCGCCTCCACCAGGGCCTCCACATGGCCGTGGAGGAGCTTGGCGGGGTAGCACACCGTATCGGAGGGGATGGTGCGCTGGCCCTTGAGGTAAATTTTCCGGGAGGACTCCGGGGAGAGGACCACCTCAAAGTTGAGCTGGGTAAACAGCTCAAACCAGAAGGGCAGGTTTTCGTACATATTCAGCCCGAAGGGGATGCCGATTGTTCCTCGGGAGCCGTCGCCCCTCCCCCTGCCCTGGAGGGCGCGGAGCTTGTCGTATTTGTACCGCATCAGGTCGGGCTGGCGGCTGGGCTCCTCCCCCAGGGGGCGGGAGCAGCGGTTGCCCGAGATGAAGCGCCGTCCGCCGTCAAAGGAGTTCACCGTCAGCGAGCAGTGGTTGGTACACAGTCCGCAGGTGGCGGGCTTGGCGGTGTGGGCAAAGTGCTCCAGGGCCTTGGCGTCCAGCAGGGAGGACTTGTCCAGTCCCAGGTCCCGGGCCGCCAGCGCCGCGCCGAAGGCCCCCATAATGCCGGCAATCACCGGGCGGGTCACCTCCCGGCCAATCTCCTGCTCAAAGGCCCGGAGCACTGCGTCGTTGAGGAAGGTGCCCCCCTGGACCACAATATGCTGGCCCAGGTCGTCGGCGGAGGCCGCCCGAATCACCTTGTAGATGGCATTTTTCACGATGGAGGTGGACAGCCCGGCGGAGATGTCCTCCACGCTGGCCCCGTCCTTCTGGGCCTGCTTCACGCTGGAGTTCATAAAGACGGTACACCGGGAGCCTAGATTGACCGGCTTCCGGGTCAGCAGGCCCAGCCTGGCAAAGTCGGCGATGTTGTAACCCAGGGCTTTGGCAAAGGTTTCGATAAAGGAGCCGCAGCCGGAGGAGCAGGCCTCGTTAAGCATGATGGAGTCCACCGCTCCGTTGCGGATCTTAAAACACTTCATGTCCTGGCCGCCGATATCAATAATAAAATCCACCTGGGGCTGGAAATGGGCGGCGGCCTTATAGTGGGCCATGGTCTCCACCAGGCCCAAATCGCAGGAGAATGCGTTTTGAATCAGGTCCTCCCCGTAGCCGGTGACGGCGGCCCCCTTGATTTGGACCCGCTCCCCGCACAGCCGGTAAATTTCCCGCAGCTGTTCCAGCACAATGGACACCGGGTTGCCCAGGTTGGAGTGATAGTAGGTATACAGCAGCCCCCCCGCAGGGTCAATGAGGGCCAGCTTAGTGGTGGTGGAGCCGGCGTCAATCCCCAAATAGGCGGGGCCGGAATAAGTCTTGATATCCGCCTCCGGGGGATGGCTGGCGTTGTGCCGGTCTAAAAACACCTCATATTCCTTCTGGCTGGTAAACAGAGGGGGCATGGTGTCCACCACCGTGGTAGCTTGAGCGCTGTCCTCCAGCTTTTTCATCACCGCCTCGAAGGGGGCAGAGGGATAGTCGGCGGCGCACAGAGCGGCCCCCAGGGCGGCAAAACAGTCCCCGTCCTCGGGAAAGACAGCGTGGTCAGCATCCAGCTTCAAAGTGTCCACAAACCGCTCCCGCAGCCCCGTCAGAAAGTGGAGGGGCCCGCCCAGGAAGACGATCTTCCCCTTCAGCTCCCGCCCCTGGGTGAGGCCGGCCACCGTCTGGTCCACCACCGCCTGGAAGATGGAGGCGGCCACATCCTCCTTCCGTCCCCCCTGGTTGAGGATGGGCTGAATGTCACTCTTGGCAAAGACCCCGCAGCGGGAGGCGATGGGGTATATCTTCTCGTGTCTCAGGGACAGTTGGTCCAGCTCGCTGACAGTGACGTTCATCAGAGTTGCCATCTGGTCGATAAAGGCCCCGGTGCCCCCGGCGCAGGAGCCGTTCATCCGCTCCTCCAGGGCGCCGCCGAAGAAGATGATTTTGGCGTCCTCGCCCCCCAGCTCAATCACCGCGTCGGTGTCCGGGATGTAGGTGTTCACGGCGGCGGCGGTGGCGTAGACCTCCTGGACAAAGTCGATACCTGCGGCGTTAGCCACTCCCAGCCCTGCGGAGCCGGTGATGGTGGCCTTGATCTCCCGCCCGGAGAGCATGTCCTGGATGGAGTTCAGGGTCTCCAGCGCCCGCTCTCTGGTCTTGGAGAAGTGCCGCTCGTAGGAGCGGAAGAGCAGCTGATTCTGTTCGTCCAGCACCACCACCTTCACGGTAGTGGAGCCAATGTCAATGCCCACGCGCAGACTCATAGGAAATACCTTACCTTTCAGGAGTAAATCGGGATGGTCCGGTCCGCCGCAATGCCATCCGGCGGCAGCCAATCCCAACGTTCAATGATACATGATACTAATTTTTTGTCGAGAAAACAACAAAATTAACGGCTTTTTAACGGGACCAAAGAGAAGAAAAGCGGGAATTTAACGGGGCTCTCCATGGTGAAAAGCCACAAAATCCCCCAAAAACTTGGTATATATTACAAAAGTATGAAATCCCCGGCGGCTTGACGCCGCCGGGGATGGTGTCATCTGGGATAGGCTGTGTGGAAGGACCGGATCAGCCAGCGGTCCCCGCTCTTTTTCAGGGTCAGCTCAGAGCGGTCGCCGTTCTGGACCGGGTCGGACCAGAGAAGGACGGTGTCCCCCTCCATCTGCCCGCCGGTGCAGGTGAAAAAGCCTGGGCCGGCGTCGCTGGTGAAGTTGTAGAAGGCGTCGTACTCCTCCACATAGAGCATATCTCCCCAATCCAGCTGGTCCACAGTGACCCCGGCGTATTTCTGGAGCAGGGCGGAGACCTTCTCCCTGGGGTAGCGCCATGTCGGCACCGGCAGGTCTCCGGGAGAGTCGAGTCCATATTCCCAGCTCTCCCAGCTGCCGTCCTTCTCCATGACGGCCTGAAATTCCTCCACCTCGTCATTCTCCACGATCTCTGCCAGAGAACAGTAGCGAAGAAATTCCTCCAAATCGATTTGCGTGGGGTCGTCATAGCTGCTGGTGAAGAAACAGCTGATCTCGCTGAAGCCGTACTCGCCGGGCGACACCTCCACATCAGGCTGGAACGCCTGGTTGGCCAGGTTCAGCTCACCCTGGGTCAGGGACAGTTTGGAGGGATCTCTGGCCAGGCCGTGCAGTGCCTCCCGGATGGAGGGGTTGGTGACCAGAAAAGTGCTCTCCTTCAAGCCGCTGGCGCTGCGAATGGTAATATGCTCATTGTCCCCGGTCTCCCCCGTGTGGTTCAGGTCGTCAATGAGCAGGCCGGAGGTGAGAATAGTCTTGGCCCGCTCCAGGGCGGCGGGGGCGGTGATATCCGGGGCCTTGCTGTCCTCAAAGCGGATGACGCCGCAGTCCTCCAGCGCCCCCAGAAGAATACCGTCCAGCTTCTCCTGGTCCTGGAAGAGCCGCTCCAGCTCCTCCAGATTCTCATTGGAGACGGTGCCCAGATAGACGCCCCCCTCCTGGTTGGCCCCGGTGCAGATATAGGAGCGGTCCCCGTTCGTGGGGACGACGTAGTAGAGCTGTTCCGATTCTTCGCCGCGCTCCTGGGTTGGGCCCCGGAAGGAGATGGTGAGGGTTCCGGTCCAGCCCTCCCCGTCCCAAATCACCGGCGCATCCTGAGGAAGACGCTCCAGCGCCAGCAGTTCCTTGGCGTGGAGCAGCAGATTCAAATCAGTGATGGCTTTCTCCTGGCTGACCATGGGCATACTGTGATAGATGGCCCTGGCCCGGGAGAGGATCGTCTGGTAGAAGTTGCCGTTGAAGTATGAGACAGCCTGGTCCTCGTCCTGCCGGGAAAACTGCTGGGCAGCCAGGCCGTTGAGTGAGCCGAGAATGCTGGTTCTGAGCGGGGTCCGCCAGAAGGGGCCCAGCTCCATGGTCTGACCCTCCGCCAGATTTTGGTACTTCTCCGGGGCGTCCCCCCGCACCAGACAGGTGTAGTCGTTCCACGCCAGGAGGGTATAGGTCCGCTCCTCCCCGTTGGAGATCAGGGTCAGCTGCCAGGACTCCGCCAGCGCGTTCAGGGCGGGGGCCGGGGGGTTGTCCGCCGGAGGCTCCAGCAGGGACAGCCGGTCCCTGGCCTGTTCCAATAAATCTTCAGCGGTGATGTCCGGATAGCGGTAGTCCTCGCCGTAGTTGGGCCGGAGGCGGATGGCCTGAGCGCTGGCCACGTCGTCAGGGAAGCTGTCCAGCTCGGGGAAGCTGACACCCGGCGGTACGTACTGCCCGGTCAGCCCCTTCAGCCGGGAAAGGGTGTCCACCGGAAGGGCGGCCAGCGCCTCCACGGTGTTCTCCTCCCGCTCCGGGTACCACTGGGCCAGCAGACAGCAGTCCTCCCCCTGGAGCAGCCAATAGCTGTGGGCGGTCTCCAGGTCCCGGGACGCGGTGGGATAGAGGTTGAAGGGGTGGCCGCCCAGGAAAAACATCGTCTCCAGCTCCTCCTGGGTGATGGGCTGGGACGGATGGTCAGAGCTGAGACTCAGGACGGTCCAGGTCCCCTCCCCTCTGGCCACCGGACTCGTCCTGGAGAGCAGCTCCTTGGCCCGGGAGAGAGGCTCCGGGTTGTCGATGAGGCCGGGAGGCATGGCGCTGGAAATCGCGGGCTGGCCCACAAAGACGGCCTGGGCCCCCTCCAGCTGGGACAGGAAAGCGTCAACTTCTGTCAGATTGGCGTCCCCCCGCCCAGCGAAGACGAACACCGCCGACAGGGCCACTAGGGCGACAGCCGCGAAGAGGGCGGCCTTGACCGTCTCCGGTTTCTTGATCAGCCGGGCGATCCGCTGCTGGATGGACTTCCTCCCGCCGGTCATGGCGGTGGAGCAGGACAGCAGGCCGGCAGGCCCCAGAGAGCGGGCGGCCACCATGTCCACCAGGGTCCGGCCGTAGGGGACGCGCTCCGCCTCCCCCAGCTGAGCCACCGCCCCCTCGTCACAGGCCAGCTCGCCGTCCCGTTTGGAGAGGACCACCGCCAGCCACACCAGGGGGTTGTACCAGTGCAGCGCCAACGCCAGCACCCGCAGCAGCGACCAGATGTGGTCCCGGTGGGCGTAGTGGGTCAGCTCGTGGGCCAGGATGTGGCGCAGGGCGTCGGGCTGCTCCTCCGCCCCGGGATTCAGGTAGACAGCGGGCCGAAATAGCCCGAACAGGCAGGGAGAGGGCAGGCCCTCCACCACATAGACGGGGATGGGGGCATCAGGGCACTCCAGAGGCTTTCGGCGTTTTTTCAGCCTTGCGCAGAAGTGTAGATTGGAGGCCGCCAGCACCAGGGCCATTAAGACCGCCCCTGTCCCCCAGAGGGCTCCCGCAATCTGTGCCGGGGACCACAGGTCCAGATACTGAGTTATGGTTTCACCGTCTTCCGACCGCTGGTAGTAGCCCATACTGGTCTCTGTGGGCATGAGCTCCCCTGGCTCCAGAAGGTCCTCAATGGCAAAATCAAATTCAGAAACGGGGCGACTGTCTCCTGGGAACACGGGGATGGAACGCTCCTCTCCCAGCTCCGGGGCCAAGTTGGAGGCCAGCACCGGCAGAGGGGCGGCGGACAGCTCCACCTGCAAGGGGACCAGCAGCCGCAGCAGCACGACCCCCCACAGGGCGTACCGCAGCCGGGCGGACAGCTTATCCCGAAACAGATACCGCACCGCCAGTACGATCAGAATTAGAACCGAGGATGTAACGGCCCACTGGGTCAGCAGTTTCATCATTCTCCCTCCTCTGCGCGCTTCAAAATGTCATACAGCTCCTGAATCTCCTCCCGGGACAGGGCCTTGTCCTGGGTCATGGCGGACATCATCAGCCCTACACTGCCCCGATACACCTTGTTCAGGAAGGAGCGGGTCTCCCCCCGAACCGCCCGGTCCCGCTGAAGATTGGGGACGTAGTGCCGGGTCCGGCCCTCCACCGTACACCGGACCAAGTCCTTGTCCTCCATCCGCCTCAGGATTGTAATGGTGGTGCTCTTGGCCCAGCCCAGCCGGGCGTTCAGGGCGGCCACCAGCTCCATCACCGTCTGGGGGGACCGCTCCCACAGGCAGTCCAGTACATACCACTCGCTGTTGGTCAGGCTGATATCGTCCATCTCAGACTCCCTCCTTTGGTTTACTTTGTAGACCTATCATACCACAGTTGGTCTACAATGTCAACTGAAATATTTTCCCGGTGTCTGTCCGCAGACAGTACCAGAGCAAAAGCAGGGCGGCCACTATGCAATAAATGCTTCAGCTCCATACGAAAAGAGTGGCGCCATGGGATTAAGCTGTGTATTCTTGCCATACTTCGGCCTGGAAAATTACCTATCCCAATTGTGTCCCAGATCAGTCAAGCACAACATAAAATGACACAACAACCCCAGCTCAGAGCATTGTAACTCTGGGCTGGGGCTTGTCTCAGGAAAGATTTACAAGAGGATAGACCATTAAAACCTATAACTCTATTTGGACTCCCTGCAATTTTTCCAGCGCCTCTGTGTGGGTCAAATGGCACAGCCTCAGATCCACCGATTGCAGATTCGTCAGCTCCCGCAGTAAACGACAATCCGTGAAGTTGGTATTGCGAAGCGACAGCTTTCTCACATTCTGACAGCCAGCAAGAAAAGAAAAATCGTCCACACAGACCTCCTCAATCATCAGCGCAGTCAGGTTTGGCATTCGGTTGATTGCAGACCAATCGTGTAAATCAAAATAGAATGGGTCTGGCGGAAATTCCTTACACGGACTGTCTATTATCACCTTTCTGCTGCCCGTCTCCTTTGATTTCATCCTATCGGATATGAATATTACCGCATTCCACACACGGATATTTTTTTCGGACGGAATAAGCTTCAGCGTCTTAATTCTCTCTAAATCCCGGTTCCAATCATAAGCGGTAGATGGAATGTGGTGAAACGCCTCCTCCATCCCCAGCGCAATAAACGGATGCAGTGCAATCCCATCTGGCGGGGGCGTCCGGTCTATCCCCAAGTCCGCCCTCTGCCAAAAGTCCAGCTGGAGCCAGTACGGGCGAGGAATCCACGGCCATTTGGGGTTGAGAAATTCGTGTTCGATCTCCGCGAGCACAGAAACCGCCGCCTCACTGGGGTACTCCTCCACAAGGGCCTGGAGTGCATGGAGAAGCCTCTCATCCCGCACCAACGGCAGAACAATCAGAGTGGAGTTCAGTGTCCCGCTGGTTGGGGGCTCCTGCAATAGCTTCACCCAGATGTCGATGTGTTCCTCCGCATCGGGAAATTGTCTGAAATCCCGCGGCAAATCGTCTCTGACCGGACGTTCCGCGTATTCCAACAGACCGGATACCTCCCTCAAGCTGACTTCTCCGCTCTCCGCCAGGATCCCCAGGGCGCTGTGCCACACCTCCTGCGGTAGTTGAAACAGCTGCTGGTAAACCCGTCTCCACCAGCGGTTGATGATGGGTTTTGGCGGTAAATCCATTTGAAACGCAAGCCGGTAAACTTCTCTGACTACTTGCGGATAAAGTCCAGCCTCCCATCTCCACTCTAAAAACCACTGGTCTATCCCTGTGCGGTGCAGCAGCTCCAAAACGCCCCTTGCATCCGGCATTGTCAGCCGGTCCGCCATCGCAGTTCGAATCAGCTCCACAGATTTTGAGGACAGGGCAGGAAATTTCTCCATACTGATAATCGCAAGCCACTGTTCCTCCTTGGACTCCGCGCACTGGTAATGCCGGTGCAGAGATTCCTCATCCCCGGCCAAATCTGTGGCAAACCCGCCGATACGCTGATACCCGTTTCCAGTGTCCCGAAGCCATCGGGTGTACCAGGACAGGAAATCCGGCTCCCGTGGAAAAAACACCCAGGAGCCTTCATAGTCAATATAGACCACCCGCCCCCGATCCGGGCCGGACACCATCAGACAGGTGAAATAGGTGTCGCCCTGGGACTCAATGGGAATACAGCCCCGCTTCCAGTTCTTCTCTTCGTCCCTCTCCACTTTGCTCATACCAGGACGCAGAACAGGCGGCTTCTCCGGCTCCAACGGCCATCCCAGCCAGCCCCGGACCTGCTTCAGGGAAAACAAGCCGTAAAAAGGACCGGCTCCGCCGTCTCCCGCCTGGAGGAGAAAGTCTCGGTAGCCCTCCGGCAGAGTGACCCCAAGCTCCCGCTCAAATTCCTCAACATCCGACAGGGCTGCCGGTGGGTTCCACTGGTACTTATGGTCTTTTGCACCAAATTGTTTCAGCTCAGCGTCTGCTGTCCGTGCCTTCTCCAGCAGCTGGCGCAATTCTTCGAATGGAAATGTGTCTGTCATCAGATTATCACCTCATGAATCTTGTACCGCAGTTCGCTGTCTGAGCCGTACCCTATCAATATTGCCGATTTGATTTTAGCAAAAACAAGATCAATCTTCAAGATAAAACAACTGAATCATCAACGGTGAGCATCCATTCAATAAACAGCGCCGCCCATGCTATATTGACATGAGCGGCGCTTCCAGCTTTATGTCACTGCAAACAGCCCCTGGACAGACATCCGCAAGGCCAAGGGTTGAGATGTACTGGCTTCACTGTTTTGTCAGCACCCCGCCTGCCATTTTGCACACGCTGTCACAGAGCAGGTCAATATCCTCCCCATTGTGAGAGGACAGCAGGATAGTCTTGCCCTGACCCTTCAGCTCCAGCAGCAGAGCCCGGATATCCTCCACCCCCTGTTCATCCAAACCGTTCAGCGGTTCGTCCAAAATCAACAGCTGTGGGTCCTCCATGATAGCCTGAGCAATCCCCAGCCGCTGGCGCATCCCCATGGAGTATCTGGAGACCCGCTTCCCCTTCGCGTCCCCCAGACCCACCAGTTCCATGCAGGCGTTCAGCCGCTCTTTGGAGGCCCGCCGGTTGACGGCCGCCAGAAGTTCCAGGTTTTTCAGGCCGCTGTAATAGGGAATAAAGCCCGGCGTCTCAATCAGCAGCCCCAGGTCCGGCGGGAAATCCACATCCCGGCCCACCTGGTTCCCGTCCACCACGATCCGCCCGGCGGTGGGCCGGATGAAGCCGCAGATGCACTTCATTAGCATGGTTTTCCCGCTGCCGTTGCGCCCGGCAATGCCGTGGATCTCCCCTGCCTCGAACTGAACAGAAATGTCCCGCAGGATTTGGGCGGCGCCAATTGTCAGGCTGACGTGTTCCACTGAAATACTTGCCATATCAATCAAACTCCAACATAGAATCAAAGCTGCGCCGCCTCGCGGCCAAACAGGCCAGCAGGGCCATCAGGGCGGACCCCAGCAGGAAGTAGAGTGCGCTGGTCCACAGGGGGCAGACCGGAGCCCGGAAATAGGGGTTGAAATGTACCCAGGTCAGAGCGTGGGCACAGGGAAAGGCCCACATCCACGGGCTGTCCAGAATGACAAACCCGGCGCCAATCAGGAACAGGGCGGCGTCAGCGGCAACGCCCAAAAATCTCACCCGAAGCATACTTGCGGCCAGCAGGACCGCACCCAGCAGCACCAGGCAGAGGAACAGCAGGAAAAAACTCCCGGCCACCGCCGCCCCAGGCCCCATTTGCTGGTACAGATTGCGGGGCAGGAGCGCGGCAACGGTTTTCAGCGCGTTGTCCTCCAAAATGGCCGCGTAGTCGGTTGCAACGGCGCTCCATCCCGGACCGATGACAGGCGCGTAGGGCAGAGAGCACAGCGCCGTCCCCACCAGCACCACGCCCAGGTAGGTTGCCGCCGCCATACACAGGTGCAGCAGCTCCCCCAGCACCCAGTTCAGCCGCCCCACCCGGTAGAGCTGAAGCAGAAAGCCCCGATCCATCCGGGGAAAATCAGCCATCAGAACCAGGAAGCCAACAGGCAGAATCAACAGAATCAGCGTAGAATTGCACAGAGCGGCCAGAGGCTCCAGCAGGTGGAACCGTTCTCCAATTTGCCCGCCTGCTTGGGCCAGCGGCTGAATGACCATTGTGTGAATGAGGGCCAGCAGCACAAGGAGAATGGACATCCGGGGGTTGGACAGCCAGAGGAAATATTCCATTCCGGCGTGGACAATGATTTTTCGCATTTTTATGCCCCCTTATCCAAGCGCCGGGCCATGGGCAGCCGCAGCAGGCCCAGCACCACCGCCGCTCCGCCGCCCCACAGGGCCAGCCGCCAGGTCTGATGTCCGGAAAAGCACTGAAATACCGAGGTGGGGTAAAGCATCATCACCTGAAAGGACCGCTCCAGATCCCCGCTGTCAAACAGACGGTTGGAGAGGGCGTCCAGAGAATTGCAGTAGATATAGAACAGGGCGAAGCCGGTGCAGAGGATGAAACAGGCGTTTTTACTCACGCCTGCCAGCGCCAGCGGAAGGAGCGTCGCCACCATGCCAAAGAAGAACGCGCCCGCCAACTGGGACAGGATACCGCTCCAGACCGGAGCTGCCAGCCATTGGGCGGCCTCCGGGGTCAGGCCGGGAAACAGGACCCAGCAGCACAGGCCATACAGCCCATAGCCCGCTATGACCACCAGCCCTCCGGCGAGCAGCGCGGACAGCCAGAGACTGAGACAGCGCTGGGCCTCGCCGCACCGGGGGATCAGGAGGCGGAGATACCCGCCGCTCCTCTCCCGGCAGAAGCCGGGAACGGACGGGAGAGCGGCCAGGATGGGGGCGAACATCAAATTATAGGGGCCGATCCCCGCCAGGAACAGGTGGTAACCGGAGAGGAGGAACCGGCTACTGATCTCCTCCACCGGATGAAACAGGGCCAGCTCCAGAACCGTGATGCTGCGGCCGGCCTCCCAATAGCCCTCGGCGGTGAAACACAGGGCCCCGAAGAGCAGCGCCGCCCCAAGAAAATCCACATGAACCACCGCCCGGTACTGGTCGCTTTTCAGCAGGCGAAACAATTTCATGCCGCTCACCCCGCCTGGTTGTCCAAAATCTGAACGTCTCCCGTCAGGCAGTTCACATAGAAGATCAGCTCCCGCTCCTGCCGGTCTTTGGCATAGAAGGCCCAATAGGGAGTGGCGTCGTAGAGGTCGTAGCTGGTGCGGTAACGCTGCACCACACCCCGGTCGGGCAAGGGTTCCCCGGTTTCCTGGTCCACAAAGCGGTAGGTCTCCTCCGGCTGATCAGAGCCGGTGATGCTGAGCCGGTATTCCAGAGCCACATCTTTGATTTCCTGTGCGCCGTAGCCGCTGAGGGTTTCGCTGAGAATGTCGCAGGCGCTGGACAGGGAGACGATCTCTTTGCAGACTGTACCCGTGTCGTACAGCTCCACCATACCGTGGCCACCGCCGAAGAAGTCCAACTCGCCATCGGAAGTCATGCAGGCGGTGACGGAAAGCAACTCCACATCGCCGGTCCAGCCGTTTTTCTCGCTGGGGCCGGGGAGGGTAAAGGTGAGGGAATCCGGGTAGCGCCGGGCCACATCGGAAATAGGGACCCCGTTCCAGCAGGTCTGATAGGATACCTTGACAAAACTCTCCCCGTCGCTGCCGGTGCAAAGATACAGGTACTTGGGCCGCACCGTAACCCGTAGGCCGGTTTGGGCCAGCCAATCGGACGCAAAGGCTTCCGCCTGTTCCACAAGGGGTCCGTTTCCATCCAAATGATCCACGCCGATGTGATAGCTGCGATCCAGCAGACCGGGGTCATGGGAGAAATGCGCCCAGCCCCTGTCCCGGGCGTACATTACGGTTCCGGTACACCAGACCGCCGCGTACCAGCCGTTGCCGTCCTCCCCCGTCTGGTCAAAGATGGCGGAAAAGGCGTAGGCATAGGTGTCGTCCCAGTGGGATACAGATTGATCGTCCCAAATTTCGTCGGGAATCCACCAGCGCATCAGCTTATCTCCATACTCCAGGTCAAAGCACCCCACCTCCCGGAGGGTACAGTGGGCCAAATCCTCTGGCACAGCAACAGAAATCTTATCCTGACGGAAGGTAAGGTTCTCATAGCTTCCCGGTGTGAAGCTGGCCGCCTCCGCCGCAGCTTGCTCCAGCGGGGTCAGGTCAGGATCGGCCTGCGTTCCGCAGGAGGGCAGGAGCAGCAGAACCGCCGCCAGCAACAGAGCAATTCTTTTTTTCATCGTCATCCTCCTCTCGTGAACAGACCGGGTCCATAGAAGGAATCCAGGACCATCAGCAGCCGCTGGAGGTCCGCCGGGGAACGGGTGTAGTCCTTGATACTGGCCTTGGATTCCCAGTCAGCGCCGTTGGCGGCGTTGTACTCATCCACCAGCGCAGGCAGGACCGTCTCATTCACGCCGTCCAGCTCCATCCCAACGTTGACGATCATACTCGGATCCCCGTAAGCGGGGCGCTTGAACAGGGATGACTCCAGATTGTCCACCAGCGCCAGGGTTAGCAGATTATAGCAGGTCACAAGATTGAGCTGTTCGCCTGTGGGCTCGTCCCCAAACTCCAGCGTGACTTCGTAGGGATGCTTGTCGGTTTGCAGACTAAACGTATAGCTGCCCAGCCGGTCAGGGAGACGCAGAATCTCCGCAATACGGGCCGAAGCGGCGGGGTCGCCGCAGTAAGGGGCGCGGGCTTCCATCAGTTCCAGGGCCAACGGGGAGATCACCACGCCGTCCTGCCAGAGCAGCCGCCCGGAGACACCGCCCAGCCACACCTCCTGGGTCCCCTTCAGGGGGACCTCCACGCGGCCGGAACCGCTGGGGAACAGAGGCGACACCAGTACATCCCGGGCGTATATGGAGGTGATGCCGTTCTCTGTCTCCACCCGCCAGCCGTGGAAGGCGTTGGCGGACCACACCGACGTTAGGGACAGGCAAAGTACATCCTCCTCCACCACCGCCTCCATAACTGCCACGCTCTGAGGCTGGAGGGGTGTGCCGATGATGAACAGTTTCGCCAGCAGGGCCGTAATCAGAACGAGCGCGGTACATACCACTGCGGCAATGACCCTTCGATTGTTTCGCAGCTTCACCCGCTTCAGGTAGTCCACCTCCCGAGCCTGTTCTGCCGCCTCCGGTTCCGGCTCCCCCATAGAGGCCAGAACAGCAGCGCAGGAGGAACAGCCGGCCAGATGCTGGTCCACCGCCTGCCGGGACTCCCCGCACAAAAGGCCGTCTACATAGTTGGGCAGCAGGTCGCGGACTACGCCGCAGGTCAAATCATTTTTCATCCCCCGCACCTCCAGTTCTTAGTTTTTCCTTGCTTCGGTAAAAGGTCACCCGGGCCCAATTTTCTGTCTTTCCCAGCACGTCTCCGATCTCCCGAAAGCTGAGATCGCCAAAGGCCCGGAGGTAAACCACCTCCCGCTGGGGCTCCGGCAGCTGATGGATCAGCCGCAGAAGGGCCAGCCGTCCCTCCTGCTCCAACAGCCCCTCCTCCGCCGAGGGCACGGGGGATTCCGGCGCTGTCTCCAGCGGAACAGGGTCCCGCTGGCGTTTTCGCAGATGCTGATACCACAGGTGCTTGGCGATTTGGCAAAGCCAGACCGACAGCTTGCAGGAGCCGTCGAAGCGGTCAATGGAGCGCACCGCCTGATAAAAGGTCTCCTGGGTCAGCTCCTCCGACAAGTCCGGGTCATGGCACTGGGCCAGGAGGAATTTATAGACGGTTTGGGCATGAGCGCGGTAGACGGCATCCATATCGTCCATGAAAATCCCTCCTTTTGCCCTATATATCCCATTGGGCGGCCATTCGTTACAGTCAGGACAAAATTTCTTCCTGGAATATTTTATACCATTGTACAAGCTGAGGGATAGCCGCGCCGGCCCTCAATTCTGTAAACATTCTGCAAACACTAGCAGAGCCAAACCAAACAGGATTCAGGCTGGCTCATTGCGAAAGGAGAGAATGTATGATAAAATACTGCTATCACTGTCGGGAGTGTGAATGTATGAACAACGACAAAGTATTTCAGATGGATTTTGGGAAGATTTACGGCCTTCTGCTGGACAAGGCCGCCAGGAAGGGCCGGACAAAGGCCGAGGTGGATGAAGTCATCTGCTGGCTGACCGGGTACAGCCCGGAGCAGCTGGAGGCGGCCCGCTCCTCCGGCCTCTGCTAGGGGGACTTTTTCCGTAATGCGCCCCAGCTCAATCCCAACCGGGCGCTGATTAAAGGCGTGGTCTGCGGCGTCCAAGCGGCACATCGGCCTGTACCCCGGCCCGGAAGCAGTGGAGGCGTTTGCCAAACGGCTGACGGAGTACAAGACCAGCAAGGGCGCCATACAGTTCCCGTACAGCAAGCCGCTCCCGCTGGAGCTGATTGCGGAAATTGCGAAATGGTGTGAGGACGATAACTGAGTAAGAAACAAAAATATTATCTGCTCTGTGGGAGGAACAAAAATGCTCACCCTTAATGACATAGCATTTTCAAACAAAGATTTTTGGACAGGTTTTATCGCAACATCATTCCCCACAGCAATAGACGAAGAAACAGATATGTCTTTGCCCGAAATAATGGAAGAAAGCAATTTGGGCAATGCAATGTGGTGGAAACATTTCACAAAATACTATGATGGAGTGATTGAAGAATCTGATGGCTATATTGATGATCCTGAAACATTCACCTGCAATCTAACACTTGCTCAAAGACTAAAAATAGAATTTCACCCAGGAGACACTGTATATTTCATAAATGACAAGCAGATTGGTTGTACTGGCGGAGGGTATTGTATTCAAATTTTTCCTTTTTCAAATTTATCAAAATATCTGGACATAGAAAAAGATAATCGGATTTTTTTATTGTTACTACCTTTAACTGTAATTGACGCTCAGGAAACAGAACGTGCATCAAAGATGATTTCAAATGTCTTGAAAGAAATCTTTGAAGAAAACCTCTGCAATCGGTTCGCACAGAGTATTGTATCTGGCTTAATAGCTGAATAGCCTCGACAGAAAACGCCTGCCCGTCTCCCCTAGAGCGCGGACAGGCATTTGCTGCGCCCAAAACTTCTCAAGAATTTTTTGTGGGATTTTGCCATCTACGGTGTATAGTAGGACATACGAAGAAAAAGGAGGGAGACATTGTGGAGGATGTGCAGCTGGTCCACGCCCTGCAAACCCATCAGGACGGCGCGATGGAGCAATTCCAGACGGCGTACACCCCTCTGCTGCGGTACATCATCGCCCCCATCCTCCCCGACGAGCGGGACCGGGAGGAGTGCCTGTCCGATGTGCTGCTCCGGGTGTGGAACTCCATTGGCGCCTTTGACCCCGGCAAGGCCGCCCTGACCACCTGGCTCACCCATCTGACCCGCAACGCGGCCCTCAACCGCCGCCGGGCCAATGAGCGCCGCCGGGAGGGCGGCAATCTCGACGAAACCCTGCCGGACGCCGCCGACGGCCCGGAGCAGTCCTTTCTCAAAGGGGAGACGGCCCGGATGCTGTGGGCGGCTGTGGGGCGGCTGGGCCGCAGAGACCGGGAGCTGTTCCTGCGCAAGTATTACTACTACCAGCCCACCGCTCAGATCGCCGCCGAGTTGGGCCTGACCCTCCGGGCGGCGGAGGGCAAGCTGTACCGCATCCGCAAACACTTACGGGAGGAACTGGGAGGTGTATTCCATGGATGAATTTGACCGTCTGCTCTATGCAAATTCCCAGCTCCCGCCGGAGCTGACCCAGCTGGAGCCGCCCCGGCCCTGGAAAAAGCCCATCGGCCAGATCTGCTGGGGACTGGCGCTCATTACCATCACTCTCAACTTCCTGGGACTGAACATCATCCTGCCGGCAGCGGGAACGGTGCTGCTGTGGCTGGGACTGCGCACCCTGCGGCGGGAGAACGGCGGCTTTCGCTTCGCCTATGCCTGCGCGGTCCTGTACGCTGCGCTGCGCCTGACCGCTGTGCTGTTCCAGGCCACGCCTCTGGACCACTGGCTTGCCAGTCTGATTGGCAGGGAGTGGAACACCTCTACCGGCCCAGTGCCTCTCTACTACGCGCTGTGGACTGTTTTAATTCAGCTGGTCCTGGTCCTTGCGGCAGGCGGACTGTGGCAGGGGCTGAAAGGGGTTTTTATTCAGGCCGGGCAGAAGCCCCGCACTGCCGCCGCCGGGGGGCTGGTCATTCTGGAGGCTCTGATGCTCCCTATGGCCCTCATTGGCCTGGAGGGCTGGCTGCTGGTGGGACCCATCCTGATCCTGTGGGTCTGCCTGATTATGAGCCTGCGCAAAGTAAGCAGAAGTCTGGACCAGGCGGGCTATGCCCTGAAAGCTGCCCCAGTGCGCGTCTCCGGCGGGCTGGCCCTGTGGCTGTGGCTGGGCCTGCACCTGCTGATGATTGCCGCCCTGCCCCTGCTGTTTTCCCGCCTGCCCACTAACATCCAGATGCCGACGCCTGTAGCGGACAGCAATTCCACCATCCGCGCCCAGCTGCTGGAGCTGGGTTTCCCGGAGGACATCCTGGCCGGGCTGGATGACAGTGAGCTGGCCCGGTTTGAAGGGGCCTATGGACTGAAAAAGTCGGGCTACCGCAGCAAGGACGATGAGTTTCCGGACGGAATGCCTGAAATCATAACCGTTGAGGTTCCTGTGCGGGACGAACGATATGGCTTCCACACGGTCTATCTGGCCTATCTGTACTGGACCCCTAATGAGGCGTCTGGAGGCTATATGGAGGGCATCCAGGTCGCCCAGGACTACCAGGGCGTCACCGTCCGCACCACCGTACCGGATGGGGTTCTGAAATGGCAGGACAGAGCCGGAAACGCCTGCGCCATACCGCTGGAGTTTTGGCGTGAGGCGGACAGCGCCGGGAGGCCCTGCTGTTATGCAAACTTCTCTCTGCCGAAGGATGTCAGCGGCCCGATGGAGGGCTTCCTGTTTTGGGAGGCTATGCCCTCTTTCCCGGAGACCGTCTCGGTCTACAACTTTTCCGTGACCGCCGCCCACCGCCGCAGCTTCTGGCAGTACCCCTATACCCTGCCGTCAGAGATCCTGGCCTCTGGCTTCTACCCGCCCAGCTGGCAGTGGCGGATGTACCGGTGGACCTCCGAAGGACAACTGGCCCCAGAGGGGATGTATGACCCCCGGAAATATTAAGCGCGAAACAGTCAAACCCGCCCGGCTTGTGTAAGCTGGGCGGGTTCAGTACTGCCGGGGACGGACTGGGATTTTGAGGGCAGGACCCTGCAAGTACATCAAGTATTCCAAGAAACCGCAAGTGCCAGCGCCGGCTCAAGCGGGTTAACAGCAAGAAAATACGGGCCCATCCCTATCTTCCACGAAAGAGGAATGACTGCCGCAAGGTGCTCGACGACTGGCGGGGCGCTAAAATCCTGCTCTCCCATGTAAGAGACGGCCAGAGCCGTAAAGCCCTGGCCGTCTATATGCTTTGTTGGAAAATGCTTACTCTTCGTTCTTTTTGAAGAGGCTCAGCACTGCCAGACCGCAAGCGGACAGCAGCGCCATTGCAGACCACAGACCAGAGCCGTCGCCGGTCTTAGGTACCTGGACCAGGGGCACCTTCGCCTCGGGGATTTCCTCCACGGGGGCCTCCACCAGAGGCACCTCCTCGTTGAGGATCACTTCCTCGGCGGGGTTCTCTACCAGCGGGACATTTTCGTCAGGGATGTCTGTGTCCTCTACGGGGTCAGGCGTAGTGTCATTGGGGGTGCTGGGGCTGCTGGGCTCGCTGGGAGTGCTGGGGGTACTGGGGCCGCTGGGAGTGCTGGGGGTTTCAGGAGTCTCAGGAGTCTCAGGAGTCTCAGGAGTCTCGGGAGTCTCAGGAGTCTCAGGAGTCTCGGGGGTGACAGCTCTGTAGACAACAGTCACAGTCAGATCACCCAGGGTCTGAGCATCGGGGACAGCCACAGCTTCTGTGATCCGGTTGTAGCCGCTGATCACAGGGAAGGAATCCATGCTCAGGTCCTTTACGGTCTTCACCGTGTAGTTCACCACATCGGATTCCTGCAGCGTATTGCCATTCTCGTCAACATACTGGATGGTCCAAGTGTAGACAATGGGGAAGTACTTAATGGTCCGCAGCTCATCGCCTTCCGGCATAGTTCCGGATACAGATTCCCACTCTGCCTGATAACCCAAGTTGGGCGTATGAGCGGCTACATTGTACTCTTCGCCGGCGGGAAGCTGCTGCACATTGGCCGCGAAGATCTCATCGCCGTTTTCATCCTCGAACTTGACCGTCAGGGTATAGAGCGTTTTCTCAGCGGGGAAATAGATGACTGTATCCTCTTGATTCGCCAGCCCATCGGGCGCCTTTACGATGCTCACGCTGGTCTTAGAGGTGCCCAGCGCAGGGGGAGTCTTATCTTCCAGGCTCTTGATGGTGTGAACGTTGAACTCCTGGGTTTCAGCAGGCCATACTTCGTTGCCGTACGGGTCAACATACCGGACAGTCCATGTGTAGGTGATAAGCTCATACTCAACTTTATCCACTTTGTCAGCCAGTGTGGTAGGAGCTTCTACGCTTTGCGTGCTGGTTTTGTAGCCCGGTACTTCGGGAGACTCCACTGCTGTCAAGGCCTTGATGTTCTCTACAGTGAACTCCTTGTCAAAAGGTGTTGCCACCTTCTTGCCCTCTTTGTCCACATAGTAGATCGTCCAGTGATAGGTGATGGGCTCATACTTGACTGTAATTACTTCATCTGCCGCAGGCATCTTGCCTTCCACCACATCGCGCTCAACCTCATAGCCGGTAAGCGGTGGAGTCTTTACAGAATACTCATCGCCCGCCGCAAGCTGAGCTATATGGTCCGGGAAAACTGGCTTACCGCCCGGGAACTGGTAGTGGATGGTCAGAGTATACGCGGTCCTGTAGATCACTGTATACTCCGCGCCCTTGCCGTCTGTGCATTTGCCGGAAATGACAGCCTGGTCAGGAGTATAGCCCTCAATCATCGGGGAAGTGATGGAGTACTCCATGCCTGCAATCACAGACTGGGACTGGTCCTTTGCGGCCATCTTACCGTCTTCATAGATGTAGTGGACAACCACCTGACTTGGGGAATTGCAGATGTCAGTAATCCGAATAAAACCACATTTTTTGCATTCCTCAGTCGTGAGGACCGACTTGCCATCATCAGACAGGACTTCTCCCTTGAAACAGAACTTATGGCCGCCCTCCAGATCAGAGCAATACGGCTTGTCGGGGTCGGGGTCGACAATGGACAGTGTATAGCCGCAGACCGTGCAATAATGCGCCACAGGCTGGCCGTTTTCTAAGAGGATGGACGTTTCGCACCTCTCAGTTTCTGTGTGTCCACATTCCGTACAGGTCAGAGTATGGAAATAGTTGCTGTTGGATTGGCCAACATTGCCGTACTTGTGCTGGCCATCCGGGCACTCCTTGCTGCCGCTGCCGCCTACGCCATCATCGTACTTGACCCAGCCGCAGACAGAGCAGCGTACCCCGCCATCGAACGCTTCAAGTTTGCACTCTTCCTTCCGTGTTCCAGTGCAGCCTGAATCGTTGCAGGTAAGCGTGTGATAACCGTTCCCGTCAGACTCCCATTTCCCAGTCCAATCGTGAACGTCTTCAACAGGCATTGACCAGTAATTGCACAGAGTACACTTAAGTACCCAACTACCCCACTCGTAAACTTCTTTCGTGGTACATGCTTCTGCACGCTTAGCACCACAACCCGAGCAGTACGCTACATGCTGAAATTCGGTCCAGTAGTCCGGTGTATAGGTCCAGCTGTGCGTGTGCTGCTCACCGCATGAACACTTGCCGCCCTCGTCATAGGAATGCACGTGCTTGGGGTCAAGCTCCCCGCACTCACACCGGCCAGTGACGCTGTCGTAGCTGTGTATATGCTCAGGCTCGGAGGGCTTTTCTTCAGTCCCCTGATCCGGTACAATGGGGTCCACGAAATCGTCACACTTGGAGCAGACATATCCCCCTTTTTCTGCAACGATATTACCGCCACACTTGGGACATTTGGGGTTTGTGTCATTTACATATTCGTCATCACCGGGAGTCTCGTCAGGAGTCTTATCCTCGGGGGGCACAGTAGTGTCCTCTGTATAGCTGCACCATACACATTTCCCGTTTTCGATTTGATGGTTGCCGTCTGTACACAGATTAGCTTTTTTATCCGAGTCTTCCTCAGCAGGGGTCTTATCCTCGGACTCCTCGGGAGTCACAGCAGTGTCCTCTGTATAGCTGCACCATACACATTTCCCGTTTTCGATTTGATGGTTGCCGTCTGTACACAGATTAGCTTTTTTATCCGAGTCTTCCTCAGCAGGGGTCTTATCCTCGGACTCCTCGGGAGTCACAGCAGTGTCCTCTGTATAGCTGCACCATACACATTTCCCGTTTTCGATTTGATGGTTGCCGTCTGTACACAGATTAGCTTTTTTATCCGAGTCTTCCTCAGCAGGGGTCTTATCCTCGGACTCCTCGGGAGTCACAGCAGTGTCCTCTGTATAGCTGCACCATACACATTTCCCGTTTTCGATTTGATGGTTGCCGTCTGTACACAGATTAGCTTTTTTATCTGAGTCTTCTTCAGCAGGAGTCTTATCCTCGGAGGTCTCGCTGGAATCCTCAGTGGTCGTACCGGCGGGCTTCTGCTCCTTGGTGGTCTCCTCGGCAAACTCCTGCTCCGGTTCATCGCTTAATACTGTGATCTCCGCCTCCTGGGCCTCCTCGGCGGCAAAGGCGGGCAGCTGGAGCATCCCGACGCACATCACCAGGGATAGTGCCAGGGCCAAACCGCGCCTGATTAAACACTTTGAGTTTTTCATAATATCTTCCTTTCTTTGCGAAAGTCGGACGCAAAGTTTCCGGCAGCCGAACGAGCTTAGGGCGGGTTAAGCCCCTTAGCCTCTGGCTTTGCGTCCCGCCGTTTCCGACGGTTTGCGTATGCAGCCGAACGGGCATAGCGCCGGACAGCGCTTTAGCCTCTGGCTTTGCGTCCCATCGTTTCCAATGGTTTGCCGTAAGCGCCTGCAATCCGCTCCCGCCGCCAGCGGCGTGTGTGACGGCGGGGCCGCCCCAGGGCGGAGCATTCAGAGACATATGGTCCCA
>NZ_QWKI01000168.1 GCF_009911645.1 Pseudoflavonifractor sp. 60 | reverse complement strand
GCAATCTTATTTGAATCAGCCGTCAGCCGCCTGGTGTGCGGCGTCTCCGGCAAATTCACGTAAAAAAGGGGCAACCAGTTCTTCCTCCGCCCGCTTTCGGGCCTTTACCGCGTCCTCAAATTGGGTGTAGCTGCCCAGATAGTGCCGCCGGCCCTTGAAGCAGAGGGTCGCCCGCCATCGTCCCTTTTGGGCGCACCAGTCAACCCCGGGTACGCCGCTGGTATTGTTCCGGCGCACCGTTTTGGCGGCTAACATCTCCACGCAGGTGCCGTCAATGTAGGTCAGCCCGGGCAGGTCAGCGCCTGGGCCCCGCCCGGCCACTAGACAGCCGCAGCTGGAGGTGTGGCCGCTGCGCAGACGGTAGGTGAGCACCACCGCCTGGCCGCCGCAGTCGCACCGGCACAGCCATGCGGT
>NZ_QWKI01000167.1 GCF_009911645.1 Pseudoflavonifractor sp. 60 | reverse complement strand
TGACTACATTTTACACGAAGTTTCCCTTGTTGTCCTCCCTTTTTTCTTGTGTTGCACTTCATATGATAATCTTTCCTGCCCCTGCTGCGCAGGGCCACAAAAAGCGGCGTCAGCTGCCCGGCCCCCTTTGGCAAAGGGGCCGACTCCCCCTGTCAGGGGGAGATGTCGAGCGAAGCGAGACAGAGGGGGTAGGGACGCCCAGTGCGCACACTGGAGCGGGGAATTGTCCCTGGAAGCGCTACCTTCCACCTGAGATTCCCAGTCGAAGCTGCACCTGTAACCAATTCCCACCGCTCCGTGGAACCCCCTTAAACTCTGCGCTTCACTAAAACACCTTCCGCTCCACACACCCGGCGAATCCCCCGCCCAGTCCACTTTTTCCAGCGACGGTGGCGGCAAAGTATCGGATTTCGTCCATTGCGTGGTCGTGTTCCTTGCGCACCTGGTCCTGTCCCGGGTGTTTGTCGTCCCATCGGTAGAGGGAAAACTCCCGGATTGCGTCGCCGCATCCTCTACAGATGACGATTTTCCCGCTTTTCAGCAGCCGTGCAGTGAGGCGAATACCGGACAGCACCTGATTGTCCGCCTTTTTCACCCGCCAGCCTCTCCGGCGCAGGGTCTCACAGAAGCTGGCGGCTGAGGGGTCGGCTACCACCGCTCTGATGCTCCGCCCCTCCGCCAGCTCTGCCAGGTCATCGGCGTACTCCTCATCGGTCTTCTGCCGCCGCTGGCTTTTGGCGTCATAGTAGTACTCCTTCACCCGGAACCACACTCCGTTTTTTCTCCCCCACAGGCCCATGGAGGTGGGATTTGCGGTGCCGTAGTCGCAGGAGATGTACCACTCCTCAAAGGGTCCCTCGGGCGCATCCTGGACAAAACTCTCATCAAAGAAGTCATACACCAGCCCCTCGGCGGCCACCCACTCCCCCAGCACAAACCGGCGGTAGAAGGTCCCCTGAAAGGTGCTGGCATACCGCTCCCGCACCTTCCGGGAGAGTCCCGGGTTGTCCTCCATGGTAAATTGAAGCCGCAGCGCGTTTTTCTCCTCCGCCTTCAGGATCCACTCCTGATAAAACCAGTGGGCGGGGGACTCAGGGTTACAGGAGAACCACAGCCTGCTCCCCGTCACCGAGCACCGTGCGGCGGTCTGTTCCACAAAGGAGCGGGGCATCAGGGCGGCCTCATCCAGCAGGGCCCCCGCCAGGGTAATGCCCTGAATGAGGGAGGCGGACCCCTCGTCCTTCCCGCCGAACAGGTAAAAGCTGTTGCGTTTTTTACCCAGCCGCACCTGGATCACGTTTTGTGACCGCTTCTGCTCACAGCGAAAGCCCATATTCTCCAGCAGCGGGATCAGCTCTGAGAGCAGATTGCGCCGCACCGACTGGATGGTCCTGCCGCACAGGGCAAAACTCCGGTTCTGGAAGGAGCTCATGGCCCAGCAGAAGAAGGACAGGCCGGTACACAGGGTTTTGCCGCTGCGCACCGCCCCATCGCAGATAACGGCCTGTTTTTCCCGATCAGGGGAGCCGGGTTTCCACCAGGTAAGGACCTGCCGTTGTTTTTCCGAAAAGACCACCCTATCCCCCCTGTTCCTCCATGGCCTGGAGGAATCGGTCCACCTGGTCCTCGCCGCTGTGGTCCACGGCGTCCAGCAGCCGCTCCAGCAACCGCCCCCGGTCCACAAATTTCAGCTCCACCACGCCGTTGCTGCCCCGTTTAAATTCGGTGAGGGCGTCCAGGTCCAGCTTTTCGGTGTCCTGCCAGCCCTCTGGCGGGAAGCAGGCCAGCTTGACGGCGTCTCCCGCCCGGGCGCTGACCAGCCTCCACATACGTTTAATAATTTGCTCCCGGTCTGGGAGCCCTCTTGTCTTTGCCACACCATCCCTCCTTACACCCAGGGCGGCGAAGGGCTAAAAGTTGTACGTTTGGGTGCATCAAAGGAAAAATTTTTTCTGTTTTCCCTGCTCGTTCGCCTGTTTTCTCCGCCGGGCTGGGGTACACTGTCCCAGCATTGAAAAAAATACCTGTTGCCTTGGCGTATAGAAAAAAGTCCCTCTCCACATCCTGACCATACCCGCAAATTCATGGATCAGGAGGAACCCTTTATGAAAAAACATCTATCACTTCTGCTGGCTGCCCTTCTGCTGGCTGTACAGCTTCCCATGGCCAGCGCAGCGGCGGACAGCGGACTGACCCTGTCCTGCGCCTCCTGCCTGCTGATGGAGAAGGAGACGGGGACCATTCTGCTGGAAGACAACGCCCACGAGAAGCTGGAGCCGGCCAGCGTCACCAAGATTATGACCCTGCTGCTGGTGATGGAGGCGGTGGACTCGGGCCGCGTCTCTCTGGAGGACCTGGTGACCGTCTCCCCCTACGCCGCCGGCATGGGGGGCTCCCAGGTCTATCTGGAGCCCGGGGAGCAGATGACGGTGTCCGAGATGATTAAATGTGTCACCGTGGTCTCGGGCAACGACTGCGCGGCGGCACTGGCGGAGCATCTGGCGGGCAGCGAGGGTGCCTTTGTGACGCAGATGAACCAGCGCGCCCAGGAACTGGGTATGACGGACACCACCTTTCTAAACTGTACCGGCCTGCCCGCCCAGGGCCATGTAACCAGCGCCCATGATATTGCCCTCATGTCCCGGGAGCTGATTTTGAACCACCCAAAAATTCGGGAGTACACCACTATTTGGATGGACACCATTCGGGACGGGACCTTTGGTCTGACCAATACCAACCGGCTGGTCCGGTTCTATGAGGGGGCCACCGGTTTGAAGACAGGCTTCACCAACTCCGCCCAATACTGTATGTCGGCCACGGCGGAGCGCAACGGCATGGAGCTCATTGCCGTGGTAATGAAAGCGCCCACCAGCAACCAGCGTTTTGAGGACGCCAAGGCACTTCTGGACTACGGCTTTGCCAACTACGCCATGACTCCAGTCTACCCCGACGCCCCTCTGGCTCCGGTGGACGTGCTTCTGGGGACACAGGCCCAGGTCCAGCCCCAGCTGGAGCGGGACTGCCGCCTGCTGGTTCAGCGGGGGGAGGAGGACCAGGTGACCACCAGGCTTCTGATTGCGAATGATGTGGAGGCCCCGGTGGAGCTGGGCCAGACTCTGGGCCGGCTGGAGGTCTACGTGGGGGACGAGCTGCGGGACGCCATCCCCATTCTCTCCTCCCGGCAAGTGGACAGACTGTCCGTTCCCGGTATTTTCACCCGTATGCTTGGCAAGCTGCTGATGGCAGGCTGACAGCTGTTTAATTTTCCAAAAGTTGACCGAAAAGTTTCCGGTTTTCTGGGATTCAGCGGAAAGGGGACCCTATTGGTCCCCTTTCCGGATATTTCATGCTTTGCACACTGCATTTCAGGACCTTTATTATCCCGTGAGCCCTTGCCGCTCTAGGCCCTTCTTTTCGATTTTCTTCCTCTTTTCCCACTATTTTACTTGACGGCTCTGTCTGCTTGTTGTATAATTTAGATAAATATACCCAGCTTCATTTTGTGGCCCCTTGTCAGTTTTGGCAGGTATCTGCCCTCAAAAGATTCCACGAGGTGATAATTATGTCTAAATATCAAGAAAATCTCTCTCCTAACGACCTATTTTTAGAACTGGAGGCCTTTTCCGAGGGACGTTCCACCCACGCATGGAAATGCTTTGGCTCCCATCCCGCCAAGGATGAAAACGGGGTTGAGGGCTATCTGTTCCGTATCTGGGCGCCCAACGCCCCCAAGGTCACCATCATTGGCGATTTCAACGGCTGGGACCTGGAGGCCACCCCCATGACCAGGGTGGAGGGCGGCATTTGGGAGGCTTTTCTCCCCGGCCTGAACCGCTACGATGCCTATCAGTACGCCATACATAAGGCGGACGGCTCCTCCTTTGTAGGCAAAGCGGACCCCTACGGCTTCCATGCCGCAACCCGGCCTGACGTCTCCACCAAAATCTACGACCTGACCGGCGGCTACGAGTGGGGCGACCGAGACTGGCTTGCTTTCCGCGCCAAGAATCCGCCCTACCGCCGGCCCATGAACATCTACGAGTGTCACCTGGGCTCCTGGCGCCGCACCGGCGAGGGGGAGTTTCTCAGCTACCGGGACATCGCCTCCTATCTGGCCCCCTACGTGAAGGAGATGGGCTTTACCCACGTAGAGCTCATGCCCGTCACCGAGTACCCCCTGGACGCCTCCTGGGGCTACCAGTGTACCGGCTATTTTGCGGCCACCAGCCGGTACGGGACCCCCGACGATCTGAAATATCTCATTGACCAGCTGCACCAGGCTGGCGTGGGTGTAATTATGGACTGGGTTCCCGCCCACTTCCCCCGGGACGCCTTTGGCCTGTACCACTTCGACGGGACCCCCACCTACGAGTATGCCGACACCCGCAAGGGTGAACACCCCGACTGGGGCACCAACGTCTTCGACTTTGGCCGAGCTGAAGTGCGCTCCTTCCTGTTCTCCTCTGCCATGTTCTGGCTGGAGGAGTACCATATGGACGGTCTGCGGGTTGACGCGGTGTCCTCCATGCTCTACCTGGACTATGGCCGCAAGGACGGGGAGTGGATGCCCAACATCAACGGCGGCCACGAGAATCTGGAGGCCATCAAGTTCTTCCAGGACCTGAACACCGCCATTTTCGCCGCCCACCCCGACGTGCTGATGGTAGCCGAGGAGTCCACTGCCTGGCCCAAGGTGACCAAGCCGGTGGACGACGGCGGTCTGGGCTTCAACTTTAAGTGGAACATGGGTTGGATGAACGACATCTGCCACTATATCAAGCTGGACCCCTATTTCCGGCAGTACAACCACCGGGACATCACCTTCTCTCTGATGTACGCCTTCTCCGAGAACTATATCCTGCCTCTGTCCCACGACGAGGTGGTACACATGAAAGGCTCCTTCTTCGGCAAGATGCCCGGTGACAATCCGCTGAAATTTGCCGGTGTGCGGGCTTTTTACGCCTATATGATGACCCACCCGGGCAAGAAGCTCACTTTCATGGGGGCCGAACTGGGCCAGTGGAACGAGTGGCACTTTGAGTACTCTCTGGACTGGCATCTGCTGCAATACGCCCCTCACCGCCACACTCAGGAGTTCTTCAAGGCCATAAACGCCTTCTATCTGGAGCAGTCCCCTCTGTGGGAGCAGGACGACTCCTGGCAGGGCTTCCAGTGGCTGTGCGCCGACGACAACAACGCCAACACGGTGGCCTTCCTGCGCTGGGACCGGAAGGGAACTCCTCTGCTGGTGCTGTGCAACTTCTCCCCTGAGCACCGGAAGGGCTACCGGGTGGGCGCTCCCTTTGCCGGCAGCTGGGGCGTAGCTTTCACCACCGACGACGAGGCCTATGGCGGCGAGGGCCGGGGTGACAAAGAGCCTGTGAAGACAGAGAAGATCCCCTGCCACGACCAGCCCCAGTCCTTCACCGCCGACCTGCCCCCCATGTCCGCCGTGATTTACCGCTGTGTGCGCAAAAATCCCGTGCGCAAGCCCAAGACAGAGAAGGCCGCCGGCACAGGCGCCAAGACAGGGGAAAAGTCCGCTGTCAAGGTCACAAAAGCCCGTTCCACCAAGGCGGTGAAAAAATCGGAGGCCGCCGCGGACAAGCCCAAGCGGGCGGTCCGCAAAAAGAAGACGGAGAAATAACTCTCCCGCCTCCGCTGTGATTCTCCGAGTTCGGGCATTCTCAGGGTTCTCCCTGATTGTTCATAGATGCCAATGCACCCAAAAAAGTAAGAGGTGAATACCATGAAAAAAGAAGTTGTCGCCATGCTGTTGGCTGGTGGTCAGGGCAGCCGGCTCTACGCGCTGACCAGCAACGTGGCAAAGCCCGCCGTTCCTTTTGGCGGGAAGTATCGCATCATCGACTTCCCCTTGTCCAACTGTGTTAATTCCGGCATCGACACAGTGGGTGTACTGACCCAATATCGACCCCTGGAGCTGAACAGCTACCTGGGCAACGGCCAGCCCTGGGACCTGGACCGGTCCGACGGCGGCGTCCATATCCTCCCCCCCTATCTGGGCGAGGGTGAAAAGGGCAGCTGGTACAAGGGCACTGCCAACGCCATCTACCAGAACATCGGATTTCTGGACTTGTATGACCCGGAGTACGTAGTGGTTCTGTCGGGCGACCACATCTATAAGATGGACTACTCTGAGATGGTGGCCTACCACAAGAAGGCGGGGGCTGCCTGCACCATCTCCGTTCTGGAGGTCACCATGGAGGAGGCCAAGCGCTTCGGCATCCTGAACGTAGAGTCTAACGACAAGGTCTATGAGTTCGAGGAGAAGCCCCCTCAGCCCAAGAGCAACCTGGCCTCCATGGGCATCTATGTGTTCACCTGGTCCAAGCTGCGCAAATATCTCATTGATGATGAGGCCGACCCCAACTCCTCCAATGACTTCGGCAAGAACATCATTCCCAACATGCTCAACGCCGGCGAGGTACTGATGGCCTACCGGTTCAACGGCTACTGGAAGGATGTTGGCACCATCGACTCTCTCTGGGACGCCAACATGGACCTGCTGTCTCGGAACAGCGGCCTGGATATGTATGACGAGAGCTGGCCCATCTACGCCCGCACTCCCATTAAGCCGCCCCACGTCACCGGTCCTGACGCCGCCATCTCCCACTCCCTGGTCACCGGCGGCTGCATCGTAGACGGCAATGTGGCCAACTCGGTGCTGTTCCACTCCGCCACGGTGGAGCAGGGGGCTGACATTCAGTACTCTATTCTGATGCCCGGCGCCACCGTCAAGGCGGGGGCCAAGGTGTACTACTCCATCATTGCCGAGGGGGCCACTGTAGAGGCCGGCGCCGTTGTGGGCTCCGCCCCCGACGGCAGCGAAAACTGGGGCATTGCCGTGGTGGCCGGAGGGGTCACAGTCGGCGAAAAGGCGGTTGTCCCGCCCAAAGCGATGATTCGTGAAGATGTAAAAGGAGGTGAGCAGGCATGAATGATCTGCACGGAATTTTGTTCGCATACCGCTCCGACGCCAACCTGGGGGAGCTGACCCGTCCCCGCAACACCTGCTCTCTGCCCTTCGGCGGACGGTATCGTCTCATTGATTTCATGCTGTCCAACTGCGTCAACGCCGGCATCACCGACGTGGGCGTGGTGGTCCACCAGAGCTACCAGTCCCTTCTGGATCACCTGGGCTCCGGCAAGGACTGGGATCTGAGCCGCAAGCACGGCGGCCTGCGCATCCTGCCCCCCTTCAGCTACACCGAGCAGGGCCAAGGCGAGTACCGGGGCAGTATGGAGGCTCTGGCCGGCGTCCACGACTATCTGGAGGATATCCGTCAGGACTACATTCTGCTGGCCTGGGGCGATGTGGCCATCAACCTGCCCGTCAACGAGGTCTTTGAGCAGCACCTGAACTCCGGGGCTGATATCACCATGGTATGCACTCCCACCCTGAAGGGAGCGCCCCGGTTCTCCGAGTATGTGGAGGTCAGCGAGGATGGCCGGATCACCGACCTGTCCATCCACCCCACCGCCGCCGACAAGGCGCTGGAGTCGCTGGAGATCTACATCCTGTCCAAGCGTCTGCTGATGGACATGGTGGACTACTGCGCCGCCCACGACGTGACCAACTTCAGCCGCGGGGTCCTTCAGCCCCGCATGAAATCCCTGAAGATGGTCCCCTACGTCCACAAGGGCTATGTGGGCCGCTTCCAGTCGGTGGGCGACTACTATCAGCGCTCCATGGATCTGCTGGACCCCGCCATCCGGGCCGACCTGTTCAATCCCTCCCGTCCCATCCGCACCAAGGACCAGTCCAATCCCTCCACCTACTACGGACCCGAGTCCAAATCGACCCGTTCTCTGGTGGCGGACGGCTGCTTCATCGAGGGCGAAGTGGAAAACTCCATTCTGGCCCGCGGCGTCATTGTAGAGAAGGGCGCCAAGGTGACTGACAGCGTACTCATGCAGGGCACTGTGGTCAAGGCGGGGGCCTCCCTGTCCTATGTGATTGCCGACAAGGGCGTTACGGTGAACGAGGGCCGTATGCTCATGGGCCACGCAACCTATCCTCTGGCCATCGCGAAGGGCTCTGTCGTCTGATTTATTTCTGACGCCCTCCCATTGGGAGGGCGTCCTCCTAAAAATCCGCAGAATATTTCAATTTAAAGGTGATTTTATGAAAATTCTCTTTGCAACCTCCGAAGCTGCCCCTTTTATTAAAACCGGCGGTCTGGCCGATGTGGCCGGCTCTCTGCCCCAGGCTCTGGCGGCCGAGGGACACGAGGTAAAGGTGATCCTCCCTCTCTACGAGGGTATCAGCGAGGACTGGCGCTCCAAAATGGTCTTCCTGAAGTACTTTAATGTCACTCTGGCCTGGCGGCAGGTGTACTGCGGTGTCTTTGAGCTGGAGTACCAGGGGGTCACCTTCTGGTTTGTGGACAACGAGTACTACTTCAAGCGCTGGCAGCTCTACGGCCACTTTGACGACTGTGAGCGCTTCGCCTACTTCTCCCGCGCCGTCATCGAGACTCCGGGGCAGCTGAACTGGGCGCCTGACATCATCCACTGCAACGACTGGCAGACCGCCCTGGTCCCCATCTACCTGCTGGAGGACAAATATCACATTCCTCAGCTGGAGGGGGCCAAGAGCGTCTACACCATCCACAACATCGAGTATCAGGGCCGCTACGGCGACCAGGTGCTTCAGGACGTCATTGGCCTGGACCGCAGCTACTTCAACGAGGGGATGCTGGCCTACCACCGGGACGTGAATCTGATGAAGGGCGCCATTATGGCCTCCAACTTTGTCACCACCGTCTCCCCCACCTACGCCCAGGAGCTGCGCACCCCCTTCTACGCCCACGGTCTGGACGGGGTTATCAACCAGCAGAGCGGCAAGCTGGAGGGCATTCTCAACGGCATTGATGTAGACCTGTACGACCCCGCCACCATGCCCGGTCTGGCCGCCAACTTCACTCAGAAGACGCTGGTCAAGGGCAAGGCCGCCTGCAAGGCCGCGCTCCAGCAGGCAGTGGGGCTGGAGGAGAATCCGGACGTCCCCCTGGTTGCCTGCGTCTCCCGTCTGGTGGGGCACAAGGGCTTCTCCATGGTGACGGACGCAATCCACGAGATCATGGGGCTTGGCACCAAGGGGATGCAGATGGTGGTGCTTGGCACCGGCGACTGGCAGTATGAGGAAGCTTTCCGCCACGCCCATGGGCAGTACCCCGGCCGCTTCTCCGCCCAGCTGACCTACTCCGCTCCCCTGTCCAACATGATCTACGCCGGTGCGGACCTGTTCCTCATGCCCTCCGTGTCCGAGCCCTGCGGTCTGTCCCAGATGATCGCCATGCGCTTTGGCACCATCCCCGTCGTACGGGAGACCGGCGGTCTGAAGGACACTGTAACTCCCTACAACAAGTATGAGGGCACCGGCCGCGGCTTCACCTTCTCCAACATCAGCGCCGGAGATATGGTCTGGGTCCTGCGGGAGGCAGTGGACCTGTACAACAGCGACACGAAAGCCTGGCGTGGGCTCCAGAAGGAGGGTATGTCCGCCGATTTCTCCTGGAAAAACTCCGCCTGCCAGTATCTGAACATTTACAACCGTCTTCTTGGATAATGCTTCTCGTTAAACATGGCCCCACCCGTCAGGGTGGGGTCATTTTACTTCCGGGCGTCTGTTTCGCAGACGCACAGTGGAGCAAGAGAAAAAAATACGGGCCCTCTCCCAATTTAATCCACTCCCGCCGTTGACGCTCCCTAAAAAATCTGTTAAAATTAGTAGTCGCGGGACACTCTTCCACTCCCCGCTTGAGATCAAAAATAGGAGGCACTGTTATGGCAGAATACACTGCTGAATACAATAAGGAGCAGCTGACTGAAATGATTACCGGCAAGCTCCAGCGCAACTTCGGCTGTACAGTAGAGACAGCCAACAACACCCATATGTTCAAGGCCTGCGCCATGGTCCTGCGGGATATCATGTCCCGCCGCCGCATGGAGACGGTCAACCAGATCTGGGAAAAGCAGCAGCGCCAGGTCCACTATTTGTCCCTGGAGTTCCTCATGGGCCGCTCTCTGGAGAAGAACGCCTACAACCTGGGACTGCTGGACACACTGAAGGATGCCCTGGAGGACATGGGCTTCTCCGCCTCTGATCTATTCGAATCCGAGCCGGACGCCGGCCTGGGCAACGGCGGTCTGGGCCGTCTGGCCGCCTGCTATCTGGACTCCATGACCACGCTGGAGATCCCTGCCACCGGCTATTCCATCTGTTATGAGCTGGGCATTTTCAAGCAGAAGATCATCAATGGCAAGCAGGTAGAGCTGGCTGACAACTGGCTGGGTCTGGGTGACGCCTGGCTGATCCCCAAGATGGACGAGGCGGAGGAGGTCCGCTTCGGGGGCAAGATTGTGGATAACTGGGATGAAAACGGGGTCAACCACCCGGAGTACGTGGGCTATACCACCGTATTGGCCATCCCCCGGGACATGAAGATTGCCGGCTACCAGACCAAGCACACCAACACCCTGCGCCTGTGGGACGCCAAGAGCCCCATGCCCGTGGACATGTCCCTCTACTCCCGAGGCGAGTATCTGAAAGCGGTGGAGCAGCAGGCTATGGCCGAGGTCATCGCCAAGGTTCTCTACCCCGACGACAACCACTTTGAGGGCAAGTCTCTGCGTTTAAAGCAGCAGTACTTCTTTGTCTCTGCCACCGTGCAGTCCATTGTCCGCCAGCACAAGGCCCAGTACGGGACCCTGCGCAACTTCGCCCGGAAGCACGTCATTCAAATCAACGACACCCACCCGACCCTGGTCATCCCTGAGCTCATGCGCATTCTGCTGGACGATGAGGGCTACGGCTGGAACGAAGCCTGGCATATTGTCACTGACTCGGTGTGCTACACCAACCACACCGTTCTGGCGGAAGCTCTGGAGCGCTGGCCGCAGAACCTGATCGAAACTCTGCTGCCCCGCATCTGGCAGATTTTGAAGGAGATCGCCTCCCGTTACCAGCGGGATTTGGAGCGGCGTTACGGCGGCGACAACGGCAAGATCGCCCATATGGCCATTATCTGGGGTGGCGAGGTGCGCATGGCTAACCTGTGTGTCTGCGCCTGCCAGGCCATCAACGGCGTATCCGCCCTTCACTCCGACATTTTGAAGCGGGACGTCTTCCGGGACGCCTACCAGGCCGAGCCCGACAAGTTTAAAAATGTGACCAACGGCATTGACCACCGCCGCTGGCTGTCCCAAATCAATCCCAAGCTGGACGCGCTCATCCGGGAGTGTACCGGCGGGGACCGGTATCTCCTTCACCCCGAGGCCCTCCGGGACTTTGAGAAGTTCAAGGACGACCCGTCAGTTCTCCAGCGCCTGGAGGAGATCAAGCAGGAGAACAAGCGCCGTTTTGCCGCCTATGTCAGCCGGGAATCCGGTGTGACCCTGAACACCGACGCTATTTTCGACGTCCAGGTGAAGCGCCTCCACGAGTACAAGCGCCAGCTGCTCAATGTACTGCATATTGTCCATCTGTATAACCAGCTGCGGGACAATCCCAATATGGAGTTCACCCCCCAGACCTACCTCTTCGGCGCGAAGGCGGCCTCGGGCTACCATGTGGCCAAGGAGATCATTCAGCTGATTAACTCTCTGGCTGCTCAAATCAACCAGGACCCCATCTGCAAGGATCGGCTTCAGGTGGTCTTCCTGGAGAACTACCGGGTCTCTCTGGCTGAGAAGCTGATGCCCGCCTCTGAGATTTCCGAGCAGATCTCCACCGCCGGCAAGGAGGCCAGCGGCACCGGCAACATGAAGTTTATGATGAATGGCGCCCTCACCATCGGTACGCTGGACGGCGCCAATGTGGAGATGCACCAGCAGCTGGGCGACGAGAACCTCTTCCTCTTCGGCCTGACCACCGAGCAGGTCAACCAGCGCAAGCGGGATGGCTACCGTCCCCACGAGATTTACCTCCACAATCACGCTCTGAAGCGGGTGATTGACCAGATTTCCGCCGGTTTTGACGACAAGGTGGTCTACAGCAGCCTGTCCAACCGTCTGCTTTTCGGCGCTGACGGCAGCCAGGCCGACGAGTATATGCTGCTGGCTGACTTCGACAGCTACTGTGAGGCCCACCGCCGCGCCGCCGGCACCTATGCCGACCGTACCCGCTGGAACCAGATGTCGCTCATCAATATTGCCCGCTCCGGCATTTTCGCCGCTGACCGCTCCATCCAGGACTACGCCCGGGATATCTGGCACGTGCAAACCCGGAAATAAGGGCAGCGCGCCTCATCCGCCGCTCAATTTTTCCCGCAGTGCAGATTGCGCCACTCACCGGCGGAGACCCCCTCCAGCTTTTTAAACACGTGGGAGAAGTGGGCGGTATCGGCATAGCCAACCCGCTCTGCCACCTCGCTGATGCGCAGGGCCGGGTCGTCCATCAGCTGTTTGGCCTGGCGGACCCGCACCGCATTGAGCAGGTCGTAGAAGGACTGGTTCAGATGCTTGTTGAGCAGCTTGGACAGGTGCCACTGGCTGACGTAGCAGTGGTCGGCCACATCCTGGAGGGACAGCCGCTGGGCGCAGTGCTCTGCGATATAGGCCTGCGCCTGGCGGACCAGGAAGCTGTTGGGGTCCTCGCGCCCCGGCTGGGGTTCCGGTTCCGTCTCCGGCGGGAGGCAGTCCAGCACGCCGGTCATATACTCCAGCGCCTCGGTCAGTTCGTCCATTTTGGAGGGCTTAAGCAAAAATCGGGCCACGCCCAGGCGAATGGCCCGTTGGGCGTACTCAAAGTCCCGATAGCCGGTGAGAACGGCAATCTGCATCCGGGGAAACTCCCCCCGCAGGCCGGCCAGCATCGTCAGACCATCCTCTCCGGGCATCTTAATGTCGGTAAAGAGGATATCCGGTCGGTGCTTTCGGATTGCCTGGGAGCCGGAGACGGCATCCTGGGCCAGGGCAGTCACCTGACAGTTGTAGGCGGCCCAGTCCACCACCTTCTGAAGCCCCTCTACAATGATCGTCTCGTCATCGATCAGGAGCACCTTATACATAGCGAATTCACCTCCCGGGTTGATATTGGATTTTCCCCCGCCATTGGCGGGGGAAATTCATTTTCTTTATTATAGCGGAAAGAGCGGCACAGGTGCAAGTCCTATCCCTTAATGGCCCCCGCCGTCAGACCCTTGATGATGTGCTTTTGGAGCAGAATGTAGACAATCAGTACCGGCACCACAATAAGCACCACCGAGGCGGCCATTAGACCGTAGTCAACCCCGGCCTGGGAACTGATCTCATTGAGCATCAGGGTTATGGTCTTTTCCTTAGGAGTTCGGAGGAAAAAGTTCTGGGTAAACAGGTCGTTGTAGCTCCACAGGAAGGAGAAGATGGCCACCGTGGCGAAAGAGGACTTGGCCGCCGGGATAATAATGTGAAAATACACCTGGAACACGTGACAGCCGTCCATATAGGCGCTCTCCTCCAACTCCATCGGCACCGACTCGATAAAGCCCATAAGCACAATAATGGCAAAGCACAGGTTGCCCGCAATCTGAGGCAGGATGACGGCCAGAAGGCTGAGCCAGCGGTTTCCGCTGCTGGCAATGCCCCAGGCGGCCTCCATGCGGAACACGGGGATAATGGTGGAGAACACCGGGAACATCATGCCCGCCATAATCAGACTGTAGCACAGCCCTCGCAGTCTGAAGCGGTAGCGCACCAGTCCGTAGGCGGCAAAACCGGCGATAACCACCACCGCGATCGTAACAGCGATGGAGACAATCAGACTGTTCAGGTAGGCATTGCTGAAGTCAAACCGCTCCATAGCCTTTTCGTAGTTGCCCATGGTAAAGCCGTTGCCGGGGATGGGGATTGAGAAGGAATCCTTTCGAATCAGGCCCTTCTCCCGGAAGGAGTTGAGGATGACCCAGACGAAGGGGTACAGAGTTGTAAGAGCCCAGAAGGTGAGGACCACATAGGTTCCTGCCTTGGCGGGCGTAATCTTTTTCACAGCGGGTCCCCCTCTCAAATGTCGTCCCGGGTCTTAAAGACCCGGTTAGCCACGTTGGAGAACAGCACCCCCAGCACCACGATAAGGATGGCGATGGCAGAGCCGTAATCCACGTTGCCCCGATTGAAGGTCTGGTCATACATATAGGTACCGGTGAGCCAGCCCCGGTCCTGGGGCATTCCCGCCCCGAACATGACCCAGGGCAGGTCGAAGACCTTCAGCGCGCCGGTGATAGCCAGCACCAGACAGGTACACAGCACGTTGCGCAGCAGGGGCAGGGTAACGTACCGCACCCGGTTCAGCCCGGTGCAGCCGTCCAGGGCGGCGGCCTCGTAGAGGTCCTGAGAGATGTTGTTCAGCCCTGTCACCAGAATGACGAAGTAGAATCCCACATATTGCCACATCACCGGGGCAAACATGGTAAACAGGAAGTGGTCCGGGTCCTTCCAGTCAATGTTCTCTGTAATGATCCCCAAATTGCTCAGCAGCTGATTGAGCATTCCGCCGTTGAAGAGGAAAATCAGGTTGAACATGAGGCCCAGGGCAGTGGCGGAGATGACAATGGGGAAGAAGTACAGGGTGCGGAACAACTGGGCTCCAACCCGGATGGAATCCACCAGCAGCGCCAGGATCAGGGCGATGCCCACCTGACAAATCACCGTACACAGCGTAAGGAGCACCGTGTTCCTCAGGGCGGTGCGCAGCTTGGGGTCAGTAAACAGGGTTGTGTAATTGACATACCAGGGGTCGTTAAAGCCTTTGGCCGCGGAGCCCAGGCCGGTGATATCGGAGAAGCTGTTGAGGATATTTTGCAGGAAGGGGTAGTATAAAAATAAGATCAAGAACCCAAAGGCGGGCAGCAGGAACGCGATCAGCGGTCCTTTTTTTCGGTACAGCGTGGGGCCCACAGACACTCACTCCTTTTCAAAAAGGCCCCGTCCACCGGGCGGGGCCTTTCGTGCATATTTGTTTAATTCAGGGCGATGGCAGAGTTGATAGCGTCCGCCGCGCTCATCTTGCCTGTGACCACGTTCTGCACATTGGCGAACAGGTCGGTTTTGCACTCGCTGGAGACGGTATCCTGCACAGCCCCAATCACGCCGGTGATGTTGGCGTTGGCATCGGCGGCAGCCTGCTGGAGGGCGTTCAGCCCGGCGGGGGAAGCGCCATTCTTCAGGGCGGTGACCTCGGTGGTGACGAAGGTGCTCATCACCTCGTCAGAGGTCATATGCTTGACAAAGTCCACGGCTGCGGCCTGCTTGGTGGGGTCGTCCCAGGCCTTTTTGGTGATGAAATAGCCCATGGAGATGCCGCCGATGGCCTCGGAGGCCTTGCGCTCCCCCTTGGCAGGGACGTAGGAGATGGCGTAGTCGCTCAGGCTGTCGGGGTAGTTGTCCACAAAGTAGTTGACCTTCCAGGAGCCGTCAATCAGGAAGGCGGCCTCGCCGTCGCCAAAGAGCTGGACGGTCTCGGCATCGGTGGCGGTAAGGGTGTTCACGGGGAAGAAGCCCCGCTCGTACAGGTCCTTGATGTCGTTGAGGGCGGCCGCCCACTTCTGCCCGGCGGCATCGTCGGCGGAGGCGGGGAGGTCCAGCTGGTTCTCCAGGGTTCCGTTGTTCATCACGCAGAATTCGAACCAGTAGTGGGGAATTTCAAACAGAGAGCAGGCAATGGGGGCGTAGCCCTTGGCCTTGATGGTCTCGCAGTCAGCGAGGAACTGGTCCCAGGTGTAGTCCGGCCCGGGGACGGCCACGCCGCAGTCGGAGAGCACCTTTGTGTTGACAAACATATTCTCCCAGAAGCCGGAGGAGGGGACGGCATAGGTCTTGCCGTCGGAGGCCACAGCCATCATGGAATCCCGCATATTGCCGGCATAGTCCGGGTAGGCGGCCCGGATGGTGGCAACGTCCACCACCTTGCCGGCCTGGATGAAGGGCTCGGCGTCGGCGTTGGTGAAGAAGAAGAGGACGTCGGGCTCGGTGCCGGTCTGGAAATCGGTGAGGACTTTGGCCTTCCACTCCTCATTGGAGGAGGCGGAGGCGTCCAGAATGGTGTTGCCGGTGGCGGCCTCATAGGAGGCCACGGCGGCCTCGTACTGTTTCCGGTTTCCGTCGTCGCCGCCGTAGGACGTGACCACGTTCAGCTCCACCCCGGAACCAGCCGGAGTGCCGCCGCCGGAGCCGCCGGTTTGATTGCCGCTGCCGCAGCCGGCCAGCAGGCCCAAGGTCAGCGCACTGGCGAGAGTGATTGCAAGAAGTCTGTTCTTTTTCATGGTATAACCCCCATATTTTCTTGGTATCTCGGCTTCTCTTTTGTGCAATATCATAATACACCATTTGGGAAAAAGAACAAATAACTGGGTTTGTGATTTGTTGTCCGTTGTTGTTTGTTCCAAACAACAGGCGTCATGTTTGAATCGCCACAGTGAGCCGGGCGGTGACCATACTGCCCTCCCCCCGGGTGATCGTCAGTCCGCAGTTGGGGCCATAGAGAATGCGCAGGCGCAGATTGACATTGGCGATGCCGATGTTGCCCGAGGGCTCATTCTGTATGTCGTAGTCCGGGGAGAGGAGCCGGGCAATGTGGGCCTCGTCCCGGGGAGACAGTCCGCCGTCATTCTCGATTTCCAGAATGAGGAAGTCCCCCCGCCGGGAGCCCCGCAGGGCAACCCGGCCCTGTCCGCTGGGGCCGATGCCGTGCTCCACTGCGTTTTCAATCACCGGCTGGAGGATCAGCCGGGGGACCAGGCAGTCCATCAGCTCGTCGGGCAGGTCCACCTCCACCGTCAGCCGTTTGCCGTAGCGCTGGGTGACGATGTAGAGATAGGCCTTGACATAGGTCATCTCCTCCGCCAGCCGCACCTGGGGACTTCCCTTCCGGTCCAGGGCGGCGTCCAGCACAGTGGACAGGGCCTCGATCATCTTGGAGGCCTTCACATCCCCGCTCATCCGGGCCTGCCAGTTGATAATCTCCAGAGTGTTGTTGAGAAAATGGGGGTTAATGTGGGCCTGGAGGGCCTTGATCTGGGCGTCCCGCCGGGCCAGCTCCTCCTGGTAGAGCCGGTCGAACTGGCGGCGCAGCTGGCCGGACATCTGGTTAAAGGAGTCGGTGAGATATTGGAACTCCCGACTGCCTGTACCGGCGCCGATCTGGAAGCCCAGCTCCCCCTGGCGGATGTGGGCCGCCCCCTCCATCAAGCTCTGGATAGGCCGGGAAATTTTTTGGCGGAAAAAGCGGAAGGTCAACCCCAGCAGCAGCAGCAGGGACAGGGCCATGGCCCCCAACAGCCAGGGATAGGTCTGCGCCCCTGCCATCAGTACATCCTGGTCCACCCCGACCCAGCCCCGCAGGGTAAAATCCTGCTGGCGCACCGCGCACTCCAGGGTTCCCTCCTGGCTCCACAGCTGCTGCTCTCCCTTGACGACCAGAGTACTGCCCTGGCCCAGGTCCACCGTCACCGAGGAGACCCAGGGAAGCAGGGCCAGGTCGCCGAAGAAGTAGTCCGGGTCCAGGGCCAGGGCAAGCACCCCGATGGTCTGGTAATTGGAATCCATCAGATTGCGCACCAGATAGAGCTCCTCACCCTGCACCAGAAAGCCCACAGAGGTGTCCAGCCCCACAGCCAGACCCAGCACGGCGGGCAGATCCTCCTGCCACTGGTCCCGTACCTGGTTGGACAGCAGTCCGGCGCTGCTGCCGGGCACCACAATGGACAGCTCCCTCGGGGAGCGGGAGAAGCCGAACACCGCATAGCGAAACCGGCTGTCCGATTGATACAGCCGGCTGAACAGGGCGGAGCAGCGGCGGTACAGCGGGGCATACTCCTGGTCCCGGCGGTACTGATTCCAGGCGTCCCGCAGCTCCGGGTCGTAGGAGGGCAGGCGGGAGGCCTCCACAGCGCTCTCCACCCGGTCCGCCCCCATCTGGAGGTTGAGCTGAAACTGCTCCGCCACCGACTGCCGGGTCTGCCGGCCCAAACCGAACAGCAGATACCAGCCCACCGCAATGGCCGCAAGGACCATGGGCAGCAGCCAGCACAGCAGGATAATCAAACTCATCTGCTGGCGCAGGGAGTGGGTGGTTTTCTCCATGAGGAAGCCCTCCTTTTATAAACTGCCCCACCGGAATGAACGGCGGGGCAGTTTTGGGGTTATTCCATATTCCGGCCCTCCAGGCCAAGAAATGTCTCCATACACCGGGCAATCTCCGCCGCTTTTTCTGTGGTGTCCATCTCACAGAATACCCGGAGCAGGGGCTCGGTGCCTGAGAAGCGGCTGACAACCCAGCCTCCATTCTTGAAGTACACCTTGCAGCCGTCGGCGTAGCTCACCTTCTCCACCTCGACGCCGAAGTCGGGCAGCAGCTTGTCCTCCATCAGAGTCCTGCCGATGCGCTCCTTCTCCTCCTGGGAGAATCGGTAGCCCCGTTCCACCATTTCAAAGGCGCCGCACCGGGCGGTAATCTCCTGGTACAGCTCAGACAGGCTCCGGCCTGTGGTGGCCATCATCTCCACCAGCAGGGAGGCGGCGTAGATGCCGTCCTTGCCTTGGATGTGTCCCCGGACAGTGAGGCCGCCGGAGCTCTCCCCGCCGATGACCGCCCCCGTCTCCAGCATTTTTCCCGAGATGTGCTTGAAGCCCACCGGGACCTCATAGCACTTCTCGCCGAACTGGGCCGCAATGGCGTCCAGCAGGTGGGTTGTGGCCAGATTGCGCACCGCCGCCCCGTGCCAGCCCTTGTACCTCAGAAGATAGTAGTACAGAAGCACCAGGATCTTGTTGGGATGAAGAAACTCCCCCCGGTCGTCGATGATCCCCAAGCGGTCGGCGTCGCCGTCGGTGGCAATGCCAATGTCGCAGCCGTTTTCCAGCACGAAGTTTTGCAGGCCGATAAGGGTCTTGCTGTTGGGGGCGGGGAGGCGGCCTCCAAAGAGGGCGTCCCGCCGCTCATGGATCACGTCCACGTCGCACCGCGCGGTGATGAGGATAGTCTGGAGGGCGGTCTTGGACACGCCGTACATGGGGTCCAGCACCACCTTCAGCCCCCGGGAGCGGATGGCGTCCATATTCACCGCCCGGATCACCGAGTCAATGTAGGCGTTCATAGGGTCAATGATCTGAATTTGACCGGTGCGCACTCCCTCCTCATAGGGGACGGTGGGGATGTCTGCCCCCTCCAGGGCGGCGATGTGCGCCTCAATGCCGGCGGTGACCAGCTCATCCGCGTCCCGGCCCCCTTTGACAAAGACCTTCACCCCGTTATACAGGGCGGGATTGTGGCTGGCTGTGACCGCCATACCGCAGGACAGCTCATAGTACCGCACGGCGAACATAATCAGCGGCGTAGGGGCCTCCCGCTCCACCACCATACAGGGCAGGCCCGCCCCCGCCATCACCTCAGCGGCCCAGTGGGCGGCCTCCTGGGAGAGAAACCGCCGGTCGTAGCCGATAAGAAAGCCCCGCTGAGCCGCCCCCTCCTCCTGCATCTTCCGGGCCAGGGCCGCGGTGAGCAGCTGGACGTTGGCCTTGGTGAAGCCGTCGCCGATAATGGCCCGCCAGCCGCCGGTGCCAAATTTGATTTCGCTCATATCTCCTCGCTCCTTCCTCACGATCTGTCAGCTGTTCCAAAGAAATTCATCCACAGGCGGACCTCCCTTGACAGCCTCGCTGCATCGGGAACAAAGGGGGGCCCCGCAGTGTGTAATATATGGATTGTTTTGAATGGTCTCTTTACAGACGGCCACCATGTCCTGCGTACGAAAGCAGGACCATTTGCTCTGCCCCACCGCGACTGCCCGCCGAAGGGGCTCCAGCACGGGGGCCAGCTGGTTAAATCCCCTGGAGCATCCGCCCACAGCCGCCGGTATCGTGCCCTCTGCCGTCCGGGCCCGGCGGACAAAGAGCCTCCGGCCCGCCAGCTGTTCCGCGTAATGGACGATTGTAGCCCGGTCCAGAGAGACGCCAGCCAGCAAAACAAATCCATCGCGGTTACAGAGCTGCCGAAAAGGGTCATACACATCCCGGGGCGTCTGACCGTTCACCAGCTCCTCCGCGTGAGGTCCCAGGGCGGCAAAGGAATTGAGAGGGTGGTTTCCTCTGATCCTGCCGGGAGCCTGAAGGATATAGCTGGACAGGATCCCCATCTTCTCCACAGAGAGGTCCTTGCATTCAGGGTGAAACACCGCTGTCTCATCACCGCCTGATTCCGCCAGAAAACAGCTGGAAAAGGTGGGGACCATGATTGTACAGCCCCGCGCCAGAAGCGTCTCCACAAGGTCTTCAGGCCCTCTCTCAAGCTGTTCTCCAAACGAGCCCATAGAGCTGTGGATACACAGGTCCACTTCGGAAAGCCTCAGCGCATCAAAGGCCCGACCAAGCTCTCTTCTTGTAATCATACCTGTCCCATCTTCACGACCACCTGATTGACGCTCCCCACCGGCTGAACGGGGATGAGCCCATCCACCGCCTGGCCGTTGCAGGCGATCGAAGCTACGCCCTTCTCCACGCCGTGGGGGTTCTCCACGGCGATATGATAGGCCGCCCCCCGCCAGACCCGCATGACCTCAAACCGCTTCCAGTCCGCCGGAACACAGGGGTCCACCAGCAGCCCTTCAAACTGGGGACGCACTCCCAGGATATACCGGGTTGCAGCGAAGTAGCTCCAGCCGCCGGAACCGGTCATAAAGGGGTGCCGGGCCCGGCCAAAGGCGGTGTGGTCGGGGCCCATGATAAACTGGCAGTAGGAGTAGGGCTCACTCTGGCGTATCTCAATTTTATCATTTTGTGCCGCCGGACACAAGGCCTTATAAAATTTCATAGCCCGGCTTCCTCGCCCCAGCACTGCCTCGGCACACCAGGCCCAGGGATTGGGGTGGGAAAAAATGGAGCTGTTTTCCTTCACGCCGGGGTAGACCCGGGTGATAAACCCGATGGCGTCATCGGGTCGGGTGTAGGAGGGGGCATTGAGCCGCAGGCCGTACTCCGTATAGAGGTACTCTTCCACCGCGTCCATGGCGCAAATCCCCCGCTCCCTGCCCGCCGCGCCGGACAGCACCGCCCACACGTTGCTCTCCAGATGAACCCGGCCCTCGGTGTCGGTGTGGGAGCCGATTTTCCGCCCGTCAGCGGTGATGCCTCGGAGGTACCAGTCCCCGTCCCATAGCTCCCGCTGGCAGGTCTCTGCTACCGTCTGCCGCATGGAGTCGTAGAGGGCTGCGTCCTCTGTCCGCCCCAGCGTCCGGGCGGCGTCCACAAAGTGGCCCAGGGCCCAGGCATGGAGGAAGGACACCATGGCGCTCTCCCCGCCGCCCAAGTTCAGGCAGTCGTTCCAGTCCGCCCGCAGGCCCTTGCAGATACCGTGGGTCCCCACCTGCCGGGCGGAAAAGTTCAAAATCTGTTTCAAATGCTCGTAGATGGTGCCCTCACCGCCGTCTGCGTAGCCCACTACCTGGTCAAAGAAGGCCAGCTCCCCCGTCTCCCGGACATATTCCGCCACCGCAGCCACCAGCCACAGGGCGTCGTCGGCACAGGCATCCTCCAGACCGTGGACAATACTGGCCCTGTCCGGAGTGGGGATGACGGTGGGGGACTTGTAGGCGGGCTTTTGAGGCTGGGGACCAAACCAGGCCGGGTCGAAGAGGTGCAGCCCATAGCCGGAGCTGGTGAGCCCCTGCATCAGCTGTAAAATCCGCTCTCGGCACTTGTCCGGGTTGGAGTGGGGGATGGTCATGGCGTCCTGAGCGGTGTCCCGATAGCCCAGACCGGTGCGCCCTCCTACCTCAATAAAGGAGGCGAAGCGGGAGAACATCACATTGATCTCGCTCTGGTACAAGTTCCACACATTAAGCATAGTATTCATATCCCCGTCCGGGGTTGATACCTGGAGCTTGGACAGCTTTTCTTCCCAATATTGGGCCAGGTCGGCAAAGGCGGCGTCTACCGCGGAAAAGCTGCTGTACTTCTCCCGGACACGCCGCCCCTCCTCCAGGCCACCCTCCCCCAGCATCCAGATGAGTCTGACCCGCTCCCCGGGAGCTAAAGTCAGCCTTTTTTGCAGAACGGCACAGTGGTTGCCCCCTTGCTCAAAGGAGCCGGCGCACACCCCCCGCTCCACTGCCAGGGGGTTGGACTCTGTGCGGTAGGGACCGAGAAAGCTGTCCCGCAGGCAGTCAAAGCCGTCCGGCGCAAAGGACGCGGTCATAAACTGGTGGGCGTGCTCATAGAACAGCTCATAGTCTATGATGCCGTCCTGACAGCTGCTCCTGGCGCAGTAGAGGGACATCTGAAAGTTCTGGTTGTCAATAGGGATCTGGTGGTAAGAAAATTCCGCGTAGGAGTATGCACTGAGAGCGCGGGACCTGTCCCCGGTGTTCTCCAGAACCAAATCCCACAGCTCCACGTTTTCCCCCCGGGGGATGAACAGGGTCTGGGCAGCGTGGACTCCGTGGCCGGAACACTCATACACCGAGTAGCTCAGCCCGTGGCGGCAGCGGTAGTTCTCCAAATCTCCGCCGCAGGGCTGCCAGGAGACCGACCAATATTCCCCTGTCTCGTCATCCCGAAGGTAGATGTAGTGTCCAGGCCGGTCCATGGGGACGCCGTTGGGCCGGAACCGGGTGATCCGGTGGTGCTCCGGGCTCTTGTAGAACAGATAACCCCCGGCGGTGTGGTTGACTACGGCACACAGGTCCTCAACCCCAAGGTAGTTGGTCCAGGAGACGGGTACGTCGATACGGTCAATCACATACTCTCGTTTCTGTTGGTCAAAATGTCCATATTTCATAGCGATCCCCCCGTTATATTGTCGCTATTATAGTATAGCAGAATTATGTCTGAAATCTATAGCCCATCATGTGTTCTTTTGACGCTGATTGTCCGCCGTCCTTTTTTGATAATAAAAATGCCGCAGTAAAAGCTCTGCGGCATAAACGGTAAAAAAGCTGACGATTTCTTGCAAAAAACGTAATCAGTATACGCTCTATTCGCTGGAAGCATAGAAATCACATCACAACTCCACCTCTCTTTTCTGTAGACCGCACTCTAATCCATCCCCCTGCGCAGGAGACGACTCCAGTAAGTAATCCGCGTCCCATCAGTCTACCTTCTTTTTTCAATCCACCCCCCTGTACAGGGGCGATATTGTTCACCCGCCCGGCCTCGGTCATCTGGTCATTTCAATCCACACCCCCAGTGCGGGGGCGACGTGGAAAAGGCGTGGAAGAACACCAGGGCCTACAGATTTCAACCCACGCCCCTGTGCAGAGGGCGACCGCGCCGCGCTCCTGGGCCGCTATCCAGTACAAATTTCAATCCCCGCCCCATGCGGGGGCGACGGTAAAAACAACTTGTTCGCATACGGCCCCCGAATTTCAATCCACACCCCCGTGCGGGAGCGAAAAAATAAAAAGTATGGAAATCTTTGTTAATACAAACGTTTATCACAAATAGCATACCAAAGTTACGTCTATTTGGAAATGCGCTGAGTACTTCCCTGAAAACTCCGGTGCGACGCCGTTCCATAAAAATTATAATCTGAATTTCAGTCACGGTCAATGCTTAGCCCTCCTTTTCTAATGACGATTTTAATGTTTGTAAAAGGGGAATCCATATGGTATACTCAATCTGTCTTTAGCCGCCTGACGGCTGGAGCAGATTGAAAGATTAGAGAAAGAGAGTTCTCCCTCTGTCAAGGCCAGGCGGCCAGGTGCATAGACTGGTCTGGAGGTGAACTTGATATGGATTTGCGCGGCAAACAGATCACAGTGGGAGAGCTGCTGAGCAATCCCCAGTCCAAAGCGGTGTTCCAGCGGCGGTTCGGCAAGTGGATGAAGCACCCCATGGTGGGGGCGGCCCAGGGGCTGACTCTGGCCCAGCTGGAGGAGATGGCGGCAGTCTATCTGCCCCGGAAGACCATCCAGGAGACCTTGCGGGAACTGGAACAGCTTTGAGCACTTTGCCCTGACAGCCCGGAAAAATACACACGAAATTTTTGCTGTTGTGGGTTGTCATTTGCTGGGTTATCGGATAAAATAGGATATCATCTGAGGAAGAAAAGAGGGGACGCCATGGAGATTGTGATGCAACAGCGCCAGGGCGTCCCCTTTTATGCCTGTTCCGGCTGGGAGGGGGCGGCCCACGGCTTCTCGACCCGGCTGGGAGGGGTCTCCCCGACGCCCTGGGACAGTCTGAATCTGGGCGCCAGCCGGGGGGACAGCCCCGCCCATGTGCGGGAGAATTTTTCCCGCTTCTGCGCCGCAGTGGGAGCGGACGCCGGGGCGCTGGTGAAGAATCACCAGGTCCACAGCAATCTGGTCCGCCCCGTGACCCGGGAGGACATTCTGCCCGATTCCGCCCAGGCGGGTGAGGTCCAGGCGGACGGCCTGATGACCGGCCAGCCGGGGGTCTGCCTGGCGGTCTTTTCCGGGGACTGTATCCCGGTGCTGCTCTATGACCCGGTGAAGCGGGTCATTGCCGCCCTCCATGCGGGCTGGCGGGGGACCGCCTCCGGCATTGGGGCGGCGGGCGTAGAGGCGATGATCCGGGACGGGGGCTGCCGCAGAGAGGACATTCTGGCCGCCATCGGTCCAGGTATCGGTCCCTGCTGCTTCGAGACCCACGCCGATGTCCCCGACAGCCTGCGCTCCACTCTGGGCAGTGAGGCGGAGCCTTTCATCCGGCCTCTGGCCGCCCCGGGTAAATTTTCCGTAGACCTGAAGGGGGCCAACGCCCGGTGGCTGGAGCGGGCGGGACTGCGGCCAGAGCACATCGCCCTGTGCAGGGCCTGTACCGGCTGTGACCGGGCCCGCTTCTGGTCCCACCGCTTCCAGGGGAGCGCCCGGGGGAGCATGGCCGCCGTCATACAATTGCTTTGACATAAAGGAACCGACATGAAACAATATCGCATCATTGCCCTTCTCCTAACCCTGCTGTTGGCGCTGGCCGCCTGCGGAGAGAAGCCGGCCGGGGAGACTTCCAGCGCTTCCTCCTCTCAGAACACCGTCCAGGAGGAGGTCCCGTCCCCGGTTCAGGTCCCCTTTACCCTGGCGGTGTATGCCGATTACAGCCTAAACCCAACCCTGGCCGCCAACCGGGCCAACCTCACCCTGGCCCCCCTGCTCTACGAGCCGCTGTTTGCGGTGGACGGGCACTTTCAGGCCCAGCCGGTGCTGTGTCAAAGCTGGACAGCCAGTGAGGACAAGCTGGTGTGGACCTTCACCCTGCGCGACCGCATCACCTTCTCGGACGGGACCCCCTTCACCGCCAGAGAGGCGGCGGAGGCGCTGGAGCTGGCCCGCTCCTCTAGGGGGCGGTACGCCCAGCGGCTGGCCGATGTGGCCTTGATCTCGGGGGAGGATCAAAATCTGACCATAACTCTCCGCCGCCCCAACGGCGACCTGCCCGCCCTGCTGGATATTCCCATCGCTCTGGGCGACGGCGACCGCCCCCTGGGCACCGGGCCCTATGTGCTCACTGAGACGGGGGACGAGTTCTCCCTCACCGCCCGCAGCGGCTGGTGGCAGACGGACAAGACCCTTCCCGTCCAGACCATCCCCCTCCACAGGGTCAGCAAAAGTGACGATCTGATCTACGCCTTTGACGCGGGGGAGGTGTCCCTGGTGGACGTGGACCTGATGGCCACCAACGCCATGGGCTACGGGGGCAACTACCAGACATGGGACTACGCCACCACCGACTTCCTCTATCTGGGTTTCAACACTCAGGAGGGCCTGTGCCGCTCCCCTCAGGTGCGGCGGGCCCTGGCCCAGGGGGTGGACCGAAATACCATCACCTCTGCCATTTACGCCAACCACGCCACGCCGGCCCTCCTGCCCGTCCATCCGGACAGCCCCCTGTACAGCCAGAGCGCCGCAGAGGCGGCCCCAGGCTACACCCCGGAGGGGCTGGCGACACAGACGGAGGAGCTCAAGCTGGTGGGCAAGGAGCTGGTTCTAATCGTGAACAGCGAAAATGTGAGCAAGGTCTCCTCCGCCCAGCACATCGTCTACCAGCTGGAGGCGGCAGGACTGAAGGTGGAGCTGCGGCAGCTGTCCTTTGAGGACTACACCACCGCTCTGGCCAGAGGAGAGTTTGATTTGTATTTGGGGGAGACGGTGTTTACCGCCAATTTTGACCTGGCCCCTCTCCTGGGCTCCGGCGGAGCGCTGAACTACGGCGGCTGGTGGGCCGAAGGGGCCGACGGCCTGCTGTGGACCATGCACAGCGCCTCCCCGGAGACAAAGCCCGCCGCGGCGGAGGCGCTGTTTGAGCTGCTGAATGAACAGGCGCCCATTGTCCCCATCGCCTTTAAAAACGGCTCTGTTCTCACACAGTGGGGGCGGCTGTCCGGGCTGTCCCCGACCCGGGGCAATGTGTTTTATCAGATCGAAAACTGGATTGTGAAATAAAAATGGAGGAAAAGAACATGAGCGTTTACCGCTGCTATTCTGTGAAAAAGCCCCAGTATGACGTGGAGAGCACCTCCCTGCTGAATCAGCTCTGGGGACAGCTGGGCATCCAAAATCTGGAGGACCTCTCCATCCTGCACCGCTACGATGTGGAGGGCATCAGCCGGGAGGTCTTTGAGCAGGCGAAGAGCATCGTATTCTCCGAGCCCCAGGTGGACACAGTCTTTGACGAGGCGCTGCCCGGCGTCCGTCCGGCGCAGTACATCCTGGCGGTGGAAGCGCTGCCCGGCCAGTTCGACCAGCGGGCGGACTCGGCGGCCCAGTGCATCCAGCTTATGGCCGGGGTGGACCGGCCCGCGGTGGCCTGCGCCACGGTGTATAAGTTCTACACCCTGGAGGGCCCCTTGTCCCAGGAGGACCGGGAGAAGATCAAAAAGTACCTCATCAACCCGGTGGAGAGCCGGGAGGCCAGCCTGGACAAGCCGGACACCCTGGTACAGGAGTACGCCATCCCCGACCATGTGGACACGGTGGCCGGCTTTATCTCCATGGACGAGGGCGCTCTGTCCGCTCTGCTGGACTCCCTGGGGCTGGCCATGGACATTGACGATTTGAAATTCCTCCAGACCTACTTCCGGGACCAGGAGCACCGGGACCCCACCATCACCGAGGTACGGGTTGTGGACACCTACTGGTCCGACCACTGCCGCCACACCACCTTCTCGACCCATCTGGACCAGATTCAGATCGACGACCCCGCCATCAAGGCGGCCTATGAGCGCTACCTGTCCGCCCGGGTGGAGGTCTACGGCGAGGAGAAGGCTGCGGTCCGCCCCCAGACCCTGATGGATATCGCCACCATCGGCACAAAGGTGCTGAAAAAGCGGGGACTGCTCCCCGAGCTGGATGAGAGCGAGGAGATCAACGCCTGCTCCATCCACGTCCCCGCCCAGGTGGATGGAGAGGAGCAGGACTGGCTGCTCATGTTCAAGAACGAGACCCACAACCACCCCACCGAGATCGAGCCCTTCGGCGGCGCGGCCACCTGCATCGGCGGCTGCATCCGGGACCCCCTGTCCGGTCGGGTCTACGTCCACCAAGCCATGCGCTTTACTGGCGCCGGAGACCCCACAACGCCCTTTGACCAGACCCTGGAGGGTAAGCTGCCCCAGCGGAAGCTGTGCCAGACGGCGGCGGCGGGCTACTCCTCCTACGGCAACCAGATCGGTCTGGCCACCGGCCACGTGGCGGAGGTGTACCATGAGGGCTACATCGCCAAGCGGCTGGAGTGCGGCGCAGTGGTGGGGGCGGCTCCGGCGGAGAATGTGCGCCGGGAGCGGCCCGCCCCCGGGGACGTGGTCGTCCTCCTGGGAGGCCGCACCGGCCGGGACGGCATCGGCGGGGCCACCGGCTCCTCCAAGAGCCACAATAAAAAGTCCCTCACCACCATGGCCTCTGAGGTCCAAAAGGGCAACGCCCCCGAGGAGCGGAAGATTCAGCGGCTCTTCCGGGACGGAGAGGTGACCCGCCTGATTAAGCGGTGCAACGACTTTGGCGCAGGGGGCGTCAGCGTGGCCATTGGCGAGCTGGCCGACGGGCTGGAAATCGACCTGGACGCGGTGCGCAAAAAGTACGACGGTCTGGACGGCACCGAGCTGGCCATTTCCGAGAGCCAGGAGCGTATGGCAGTGGTGGTGGCCCCCGAGGACGAGGCCCAGTTCATCGCCGCTGCGGAGCGGGAGAATCTGGAGGCCTACCGGGTTGCGGTGGTCACCCAGTCCCCCCGGATGGTGATGCACTGGAAGGGTCAGAAGATCGCCGACCTGAGCCGGGAATTTCTCAACACCAACGGCGCGGTGAAACACGCCAGAGTATCGGTGGGCGAAAAGGACCGCTCCGCCTTTGGACAGGAGCCCTTTAAAACCCTGCGGGAGATGGCTTCCAGCCTGAAATGCGCCTCCCGCCGGGGGCTGGTGGAGCGGTTCGACGGCTCCATTGGGGCGGGTTCGGTTCTCATGCCCTTTGGCGGCAAGTATCAGGCTACCCCTGCCCAGGCAATGGCCGCGCTGCTCCCCGTCCTGCCGGGACAGGAGACTGACCAGGCCAGCGTCATGGCCTGGGGCTGCGACCCGGACGCCCTGTCTGTGGACCCCTATGAGGGGGCCTATCAGGCGGTTACCAACTCCATTGCCAAGCTGGTGGCCGCAGGGGCGGACTACAGAAAGGTATATCTAACCCTCCAGGAGTTCTTCGAGAAGCTTCGGGATGAGTCCGACCGCTGGGGCAAGCCTGCCGCCGCCCTCCTGGGCGCGCTGGACGCCCAGCTGGACTATGCCGCCGCCGCCATTGGCGGGAAGGATTCCATGTCCGGTTCCTTCCTGGACAAGGACGTGCCCCCCACCCTCATCTCCTTTGCGATTGCTCCCATTAAGGCGGGCGAGATCATTTCTCCTGAATTTAAAGAGGCGGGACACCCGGTATACTTGTTCCTGGGCGACGGCACAGCGGAGGGCCAGAAGGCCGCTTGGGAGGAATTCCATGCCCTGTGCCAGGCCGGTAAGGTGAAAGCGGCCTGGGCGGCGGAAAACGGCGAGGCCGAAGGGGTCATGAAGATGTCCTTCGGCAACCGCATTGGTTTTACGGCTGGCGAGACTGAACTGGCCTGGGACCTGCCCAACCCCGGCGCAATTGTGGCAGAGCTCACCGAAGCGGTCCCGGAAAGCCCCCGGGCCATCCAAATCGGAATGACCGCCGCCCAGCCCGTTATCACCATTGTACACGACTCCGCCCCCATTGAGGAGCTGTTGAAGCTCAGCGAGGGAGTTCTGGAGGAGGTCTACCCCACTCAGGCGGGCACCTCTGAGACGGTCCAGACCATCTCCTGGGAGGGCCGCTCTCCCGCTGTGTGCAAATATAAGGCGGCCCACCCCAAGGCGGTCATCCCCGCGTTCCCCGGCACCAACTGTGAGTACGACACCGCCCGGGCCTGTATCCGCGCCGGCATCGACCCGGAGATCGTGGTGGTGCGCAATCTGACCACCGAGCTCCTGGCCCAGTCCGCCCAGGCTCTGGAAAAAGCCATTCGGGAGGCCCAGATGGTGGTGCTCCCCGGCGGCTTCTCCGGCGGCGATGAGCCGGAGGGCTCCGCCAAGTTTATCTGCTCCTTCCTGCGCAATCCCGCCCTCAGCGACGCCATTATGGAGCTGCTCAAGCACCGGGACGGCCTGATGCTGGGGATCTGCAATGGCTTCCAGGCACTGGTCAAGCTGGGCCTGGTGCCCTTCGGCGAGATCAGACCTGTGGACGAGAATTGCCCCACCTTGACCTACAACCTCATTGGCCGCCACCAGAGCCGCTACGTTACCACCCGGGTTGCCTCGGTAAACTCCCCCTGGATGCTCAAGTGCCAAGCGGGCGACCTGCACACCATCCCCATCTCCCACGGGGAGGGCCGGTTTGTGGCCCCGCCAGAGGTGATTGGAAACCTGATTGCCCACGGCCAGGTGGCAACCCAGTATGTGGGCCCGGACGGCAAGCCCACCATGGATATCCTGTCCAACCCCAACGGATCTGCGGAGGCCATTGAGGGCATCTTCTCCCCTGACGGTCGGGTCTTCGGCAAAATGGGCCACCTGGAACGCCGCGGCCCCTTCGTGGCAGTGAATATCCCTGGCAGCAAGCACCAGCCCCTGTTCGAAAGCGGAGCGGAATATTTTAAATAAGCATATCCCCGAACACGGCAGCGCTCCGTGTTCGGGGGTCTTTTTCTGGTGGAAAACCTCAAAAAAGAAAAAGGAAAAATTTTTGAAAAAACTGTTGACAACTGGAAGGAAATCGGCTATACTAAGTCCTGCCCTGTTCGAGGGACTAAAACGGCGGCATAGCTCAGTTGGCTAGAGCACGCGGTTCATACCCGCGGTGTCACTGGTTCAAATCCAGTTGCCGCTACCATTGTAAAAAACGGATGTTTCCGTTTCCATATAAAACGGCCCGGTGGTCAAGCGGTTAAGACTCCGCCCTTTCACGGCGGCAACACGGGTTCGAGTCCCGTCCGGGTCACCACCGTTTTCTATATGGAGGCATAGCTCAGCCGGTAGAGCGCTCGCCTCACACGCGAGAGGTCACAGATTCGAGTTCTGTTGTCTCCACCAGGAGAAGCCCTAGAGCCGCAAGGCTTTAGGGCTTCTTTCTATTCTGAAACTGTCTCACTCGCTGCCGTTGTAAGGCGGCGTTCAGGGGCACTTTCAGGGCGCTTCGGGGCACAATCCGGGGCACAATTTTCGGGCTGCTTTTACAGAGAAAAAGGCCCCCCACTGCACTGCCGCGGACCTCCTGGTCAACATGATAATCCGTAGAAAGAAAGAGGAGATTATCATGGTACAAGGAGGTAAACAGGCTCTCTATGAGTGAACTGGCAGCGGAGCTGGGGATTGCAGTGTCCTCTCTCCAGAACTATATGAAC
>NZ_QWKI01000166.1 GCF_009911645.1 Pseudoflavonifractor sp. 60 | reverse complement strand
GAGTGGAAGCGAGCGGAGACCATACTTCGGGCGGCCAAAGAATTTAGCACTTTGACTCCTGAGCAGCAGGAGGAAGGCATACACCTGTTTCTTCGGCTGGTAGCCCTATTTGCCGGGGCTGCCTGATAGGTACAGGCTGGGCGGAAGGTCGTACTTCCGTCCAGTTTTTTATTTTAACATACTATCGACAGTATACAAATTGTGATATCCCCCAATTATATACTATCGACATTATTTATAATGCCGATAGTATAACATATAATAAGTCCGACAAGGGGCTGATTAAGATAGCATATTCCAATTCCCAAAAGGAAGCGACCGCAAGATACAATAAAAAGGCCTATGATAGAATCGAAATCAAGGTCAA
>NZ_QWKI01000165.1 GCF_009911645.1 Pseudoflavonifractor sp. 60 | reverse complement strand
GTTCCCTATATCTTTTTGAATAGCTCATGATCTTATTCTACTCGTTGCCATACCTTTTTTCAACTGTTTTTACTATAGTTGTAAGCCCACGGCATCAGGAAGTAGATCAGCGTATGGGAGAGCAGGGCAATAATCAGCATCAGGCTCAAAGTGTAAAGGAATGTTTTTGGGAAAATCTTTAATTTTTTCATTGGCTGACCTCAAGTTTATATCCAATTCCCTTGACCGTCTTAATGCAGTCAAGGTGCAGCTTCTTCCGTAAATTCTTGATGTAGGTATCAACAAGCCGGTCAAGCACATTGGAGTTGTCACCCCACACGCCGTCCAGGATTTGTGTGCGGGACAGCACCAGCCCTTGATGTTCAACCAGTAATTTGAGCAGGTCAAGCTCCTTTGCGGTAACTTCCAGTTCTCCGTTGGCGTCATGAGCGGAGTAGCCGGAGAAATTGACGGTCAGATCGCCGTATGTCCATACGTCTACCTTTTCAGCAGGATTGCTCCGGCGCAGTAGAGCGGTGATCCGCTTTCCCAGGATGACCATAGAAAACGGCTTTGTTATGTAGTCATCGGCCTGTCCGTCAAAGCTGGCGATTTGAGTACCTTCATCCTCCATGGCTGTGAGCATGAGTACAGGGACTTGGCTTGTCTTGCGGATGGAATTTAGGACGGCCAGCTCCGTAATGGTGGGCAGCATAATATCCAGCACAACCAAGTCAATTTTGTTTTCAGAGAAAAGGGTAATTGCTTCGTCGCCGTCAAACGCAGGAATTGTGGTGTGTCCAGCGTCTTGCAGATATTCGCAAACGGCTTCGTTGGTATCAATATCATCTTCAACGATCAATAGTGTTGCCATCAGCGCACCTCCTTCAGTATAGTGTAACATGGCAATGTGGAGGGAGTATGGAATTTTCTATCTTTTTCAAACTATCGGTATCAAAACATTGGTGGTTAAGCCAGCAGCGGCCCAGGCATCATCCCCAGGCCGCTGCTAATTTTTATTGCAGCTTCTCCAAAAGCGCCTGCCGCTGTGTGGCGATCCGCTCCTGTTCAGCCACGGTAATTTCTCCCTTTGCGGTGATCGCTTTATATTCCAGATACCCGGTGAAGCAATCCAACAGCACATCCCGCATGATCTCCGGCGTGGCACAAAGTTCCTCGCCTGCCCAGGTGTTAGCTCTGGAATCCCATTCCAGCACTGTGTAGCCGTGAGAGGTCATGACGATCTCATATCGGGTATCCTCGGCGAGATAATCTTTGAAAACCACCATCACTTTCTCAAAGGTCAGCATCAGACCGCCCCCTCAAACATAGACCAGATCGGCCAGGATAATCTCATCGGCCCGCGCCCGGCAGTTGTTGACCAGCCCTACCCACGCCATCTGGTCACGGGCTTTCAATTCCTCGGTCACGCCAGCAGCTTTCATCAATTCCGGCAGGAGCGTATCCATGCGCTGCTCCGCCATCCGCTCGACACCTTTCAGATGGTCGGCCAACTTGCCGCTGTTCACCAGCACCATCCACAGCTGGGGCTTATGCTCCCGGAGGTAGTCGCGCCGAAAATCGCCGTACTTGCCATAGAATACATCCTGCTCCGGTTCTTCGTCAAGTATCAGATCTGGGAACAGGTGGCCGCCCTGCCGGACAAGCACCGGCTTGTGCTGTTTCTCTACTACTACCAGGGTTATGCCACCGATGAAATCGCCCAAATACTGGGAGAAAATTCCTCCACGGTGCGCTCCCGACTGGTTCAGGCAAGAAGAAAGCTGAAATTACGATTGGAGACGGAAGGCTATGGGACCACATGAACTGAACCGGATGTTTGACCGGCTTGCGCCAACCCCGGAACAGGAGGAGGCCGTGCTGGGCCGCCTTCTCCAGACAGAAAAAAAGGGGGTTCTTCCGATGAAGAGGCTGAAACAATTGGCAGCGGCAGGTATTGCGGCGGCGCTGATGGTTCTCTCCTGTGCGGCTGCCGTGGTGACGGGGCTGGACCAGCGTCTGATCGACTACTTGGGCGGCGGCGCGCAGGCACAGGAGCTGCTGGCTCCTGGAGCGGAAGCGCTGGACATTACGGAAACGGACAATGGCGCTACGCTTCATGTTACACAAGTGCTGATGGACCGCTATTCCATTCTGGCGTTAGCTGAATTTACGGCGCCTGAAGGGACGGTACTGGATGAAAAGAGCGAGGGGCTGCGGTTTGGTAGAAACAGCGTAAAACTCCAACTTTTAGATGAGAATGGCGCAGACCTCAATGTCAACACCTGCTATTCGTGGGGCTGGAGGATTTTGGAGGACGGCGGCCAGACAGACAATCACCTCTCCATACTGTTCAGTATGCACGTGACGGAAACCGCAAGGCTGGACCAGGGAGCCGCCTACCTTCTGCTGGATGCCAAGAATTTGGTATACTTTGACTCAGACCGGGAAAAGGTCGTACTTTATCCGGGGACTGGTCTGTCCAGCTGCCTCTGCCGGAGAAGGACACGGGCTGGGATCAGCTGGTGGACGACCCGGTGGTGAAGGAGATCTATCTGTCTCCTATGAACGTACATCTGTCCATGAGTCTGGAAAATCTGAACAGGGAACGCTTGGACGGATGGGTCACACTGACCAGCCCGGACGGCCAGACCATGTCCGCCCAGCGGGTGTTTGGAGGCGGCACTGGAACTGGCGTTGGCGACCTGAGCTGGCAGAGGCAAAATGAGACTTTCCAGCTGACTGAGGTCACCGACCCGGCCCAATTCCAGGGAGGTACGCTCAGCCTGGTCATCGGCGAAAAGACCGTAGTCATCCCCCTGAACGGCACGACTCCGGCAGAATAAGGCGAAAAACGGCTGTCCTCCGGGGCAGCCGTTGGCTTTTTATGCGGCAATTTTCTATCACCGCTTTGAACTGTCTTATCAGTCTCCCGCCTCCACATCCGCCATCCACACCCTCACATCGCCGCCGCGATGCGCAGGGAGTTGAGCAGAGGGTACCAATCCATAAAATTCTCCTTATCGCTCCACGGGGACAAAGCCCACGCTCCGAAATACCTCCATTGCTTCCTCTGTGGTGCAGGCGGTGAGAGACAGCAGCATTGCCGCAGATAAAATCAGCCCTTGAATCTTTTTCATGCTCACTCATTCCTTTCCCACATCAATCAGGCGGAAGATGGGCACAGTCCAGCGTCCCGCCCCTCAGCAGCTCCAGCCCGTGAGGGATTACGTCCAGAAATACGTCCATGCTCTCCATACAGGCTTTCGGACTACCGGGGAGATTGACAATCAGGGTCCTGCCCCGGATGATGGAAACTCCTCTGGAAAGCATAGCCCGAGGTGTGATGGCCATAGATGCCGCCCGAATGGCCTCGGAAATACCGGGGGCGTTCCGGTGGGCCACCGACAGGGTTGCCTCCGGGGTTGTATCCCGGGAACCGAAGCCGGTGCCGCCAGTGGTGAGAATCAGGTCCAGCTGCCGCTGGTCGGCCAGGCGGATCAGGTGGCGCTTCAACAACTCCGGGTCGTCAGCGATCAGCAGCTGCTCCACCACCTCGCAGCCCTGTTCCGTCAGACGCCGAACAATGGCGGGACCGCTTTTGTCCTCCCGCTGGCCGGCGGCCCTCTTGTCGCTGAGGGTTATCACCGCCGCCTGCCAGGGCCGGAAGGTGGTGCGGGGCTGGAGGATCATCTCATCCCCTAGGTCGATGGTCCCCGGCTCCAGCACCCGGGCGAACACCCCCTCTCGGGGCATGATGCAGTCCCCCATTTTCTTGAAAATTTCACAGTGGCCGTAGCACTCCTTGCCAATCTGAGTGATTTCCAGCAGCACCTGTCCGCAGCGCAGCAGCGTGCCCACCGGCAGAAAGCGGAAGTCAAAGCCTGTCACCACCAGATTTTCCCCGAAGGCGCCGGGCTCCACCCCCGCGCCCTTTTCGTTAAATTGCCGGACCTTGTCCGCACTGAGCAGGCTCCCCTGCCGGTGCTAGTGCCTGGCGTGGGCGTCTCCCTGGATGCCCCAGTCCCTCACAAATTCCCCGCTGGTCTGGCAGACCTTCTGTGTTCCCCGGGCGGGGCTTGTGCAAATGGCAATCACGGTTCCCATGTTATCCTCCAATCTGGCTCATGACCTTTTGTTCTGTAATCTCGTCCGCGCAGTCGAAGCAGTGGGCCTGGGGCTTGCAGAAAATGGCCTCCCTCATGGCTTCTGTCAGCTTTTCCGGGCAGGTCCGAAGAATTTCCCGCAGGTCGGTTCCGTCGCTGTAGCAGAGACAGGGCTTCAGCTGGCCGGTGCTGGTCAGCCGTACCCGGTTGCACTGGGCACAGAATTTGCGGCTCACCCCGTCGATGACGCCGATACGCCCCTGGATCGCTCTGCTGACATAGCAGCGGGCAGGTCCGTTGCCCCGGCGCTCCTCTACGGGGTGAAGGTCGGGCCACTCCCGCTGAAGAAGGGACAGCGCCTCCTCCCAGGCAATCCCTGTGCTCCCCGCGCCCAGGCCGATGGGCATCATCTCAATAAACCGCACGTCCACCGGCCGTTCCTGGGCAAAGCGGGCCAGAGACACCAGGCGGTTCTGGCTTTCCGGCAGCAGGACACAGTTCAGCTTGACCCGCACGCCCGCCGCCTCACAGGCATCCAGTCCGGCCAGAACCCGGTCCAGCACGTCAAAGCCGGTGATGGCGGCGTAGGTCTCCCGGTCGGGGGCGTCCAGGCTGATGTTGACCCAGTCCACTTCCGCCTCGGCCAGCGCCCGGGCAAGAGGGGCCAGTAAAACTCCATTGGTGGTCAGCGTCACCGTCCGGACACCGGGCAGGTTTTTCAGCCGCCGGATCAGGTCCACACAGTCCCGCCGCACCAGCGGCTCACCGCCGGTCACCTTAAAGTTGACAATCCCCAGCTCCACCGCCCCCTAGACAATCTGCAATATCTCCTCATAGCGCAGAATGTCCCTGTGGTCCAGAAATTTCACGCCCTCCGGCATACAGTACCGGCACCGCAGATTGCACCGGTCGGTGATGGAGATGCGCATATAGTCAATCTCTCGTCCAAACTGATCGGTCATGGCCGCTCTTCCTCAAAATAAAAGTCGCCGCTTTTGCCGCCGTACTTCTCCAACAGATGGATATCCAAGATCGCCATTCTTCGGTCCACCGCCTTGCACTTGTCGTAGATGGTGAGCAGCGCGGCGGATACGCCGGTGAGGGCCTCCATCTCCACGCCGTTTTTTCCATCGCATGTTACGGTACAGACTGCCTCAATGGCGCAGTCCTCCGGAAGCAGGCGGAAGGTCACCGCCGTACCCGTCAGGTTGAGGCAGTGGCACAGGGGAATTACATCGCTGGCCCCCTTGGCGGCCATGATGCCCGCTACCTGGGCCACCTCCAGCACGTCCCCCTTCTTCGCCCGGCCCTGGGCCACCATGTCGAAGCAGTCCTGACTCATGAAGATACGGCCAGCGGCGATAGCGGTGCGGCTGGTGACCGCCTTACCACTGACATCCACCATGCGGGCGTTGCCGTTGGCGTCAATATGGGTCAATTGACGTTCCATGGTTATACTCCCTTTCCAAAGCCGCAGTTGGGAAAATGGCACTCCGGGCAGTTCAAACACAGCCCGCCGTGGCCCAGACCGGCCAGCCAATCCGCTGTGACAGGCACATCCGCCAACAGGTGGGGGAGGACCAGGTCAAAAATGGTCCGCCTTGCGTACATGACACAGCCAGGCAGGCCGCACACAGGCCGGCCATCCCCGGTATAGGCCATCAGAAACATAGCCCCCGGCAGGACTGGCGCGCCGTAGCTGACCACCTCAACCCTGGCGGCGCGGATCGCCGCAGGGGTCCGGTCGTCCGGGTCCACGCTCATGCCTCCGGTACACAGGACCATTTCACAACCCCTGTCCAGCATCTGCTGAATGGCGGCGGTGATCTTCTCCTGATTGTCGTCCAGCACCACATGGGCCGCCATCTCACAGCCGTATTCCCCCAGCTTTGCCTGGATCACCGGGGTGAAGGTGTCCGGAATGCGCCTGTGGAACACCTCGTTCCCGGTGGTGACCAGACCGCATTTCCTGGGCCGGAGGGGAAGCAGTTCCAGCAGCGGCTTTGCCCCCGCCGCCTGTTTGGCCCGCTCCATCTTCTCCTTTTCAATGACCAGAGGGATGACGCGGACGCCGCACAGCTTGTCCCCTTTCTTCAGGGGCGCTGGCCTCCATGCCTTCCCCCTGGCAAATCTGGCGCAGAATGTCCGCCGCCTCGTCCTCGTGGAGCTTGGTGTCATCCGTTTCCCAAATGTAGATATGGTCTTTGCCTGCGCTGAGCAGGACGGGGACGTCCGCCTCCCGGATCATATGCCCCTGCCGAAATACTGCGTCCTTGGTCACGCCTCGGATGATTTGGGTGATGTCGTGGCAGAGCACCTGGCCTACCGTTTTCTCGGTCTGTATCAGCTTCATATGGCTTCCTCCCGGTTCGGCCTGTACAGATCGATATGTTTTTAATCAAATAACGTTCCTCATTGTTAGAGCGCCTGGTAAAAGCCAAGCGCTCTCGGCGGGTTACTTCTTGCGGTAGGGAGTTCCTTCCAGAGGAAGACTCTGACGAAATTTGCCGTCCAGACGGTAATAGGCGTGGGTGCAGGCGGGGGCGGTGGGAATCATGCACAGCTCGCCGCAGCCCTTGGCCCCCAAGGGATAGGGGAGCTTGTCCCCCTCCTCCGGACGGCACAGAATGACCTCCAACTCCGGGGCGTCAGTGGCTCGCATAAATCCAATGGTGCCGAATTTGCTTTTGGGGACCCCGTCCACACACTCAAATTTCTCGGTGACGCCGTAGCCGATGCCCATGACCATGCCGCCCTCGATCTGTCCCTCCACGGACTGGATGTTTACCGGGGTACCCACATCAAAGGCGGAGACAGCCTTGGTGATCGTGCCCTCCTCATTGAGGACGATGACCTGCGCGCCGTAGGAGTAGGAGACGTGGCTGATGGGGTTCTCCTTGATGGCCCCCAGAGGGTCGACGGAGTACTCCCCAAAGAACTCCTGTCCCTCCAGGTCGGCCACCGTCTTTCCGCCCTCCAGGGCCAGCTTCAGCTGTTCTCCCGCCCGGCGGGCCGCCTCGCCGGTGACCACGGTCTGGCGGGAGGCGGTGGAGGTTCCCGAGTCCGGGGTACGCACAGTGTCCGCGTTCTCAAAGACGAACAGGGCGGGGTCCAGGCCGGTAACATGGCAGATTTCCGTCAGGGTCATCTGCCCAATGCCCTGGCCCATGCAGGAGGCGGAGGTACGGATGTGGACCTTTCCCTGCTCCACACTGAGAAGGACCCGGCCAATGTCCTTCTTGCCCATGCCGGCGCCGGAGTTCTTAAAGCCGCAGGCAATACCGGCGTAGGGATTGGCGTAGAATACATCCTTCAACGCGTCCAGGCAGGCGGCCATATTGGTGTTGGGGTCGGCGGTCTGGCCGTTGGGCAGCACGTTGCCGGGCTTGATGGCGTTGCGGCGGCGGAACTCCCAGGGGTCAATGCCCACCATTTCGGCCAGGAGGTTGATGTTCATCTCAGTGGCAAAGCAGCTCTGGGTGACGCCGAAGCCCCGGAAGGCGCCGGAGACCACGTTGTTGGTGTACACCGACATACCGAAGATATGAATATTCTGGTAGTTGTAGGGCCCGGCGGCGTGGGTGCAGGCCCGGTGAAGCACCGGCACGCCCAGGAATGCGTAGGCCCCGGTGTCGGCGATAATGACGCCCTTCATGCCGGTGAGAATGCCGTTCTCATCACAGGCGCATGTTTCGCCGGCTCCAGGAGCTGGCCGCCGGGCACGGGGTTGAATTTGGCGTGAAGCTGACCAACACCTTCCCCGTGGATGTGGCCGCCGGAGAGCTGCCCAGCGAGGAGATGTATATGTCGGGCCGCTCCCTGTTCCCCCTGTCCATAACCCTGGCCTCCAGGCTGTCCCAGGAATTTGAGGGCCAGCTGCGTGTCTCCTACTCCGGCGGGGCGGACCTTCACAGCGTCAAAGCCCTGGACCAGGCGGGTATCTGGCCCATCACGGTGGCCACCACTCTGCTGAAGCTTGGCGGCTATCAGCGCTTCCGCCAGCTGGGCTGGGAGCCGGACAGCCTGGGCGGCGGAAGCTGGACCGGGGTGGACCCTAAAGCTGCGGCGGCCCTGGCCCAGGGCGTCTTTGAGGACAACTACTACCGCAAGCCCATCAAAGCCGCGCCCAGCCGGAAGCTGGAGGAGAAAGTTCCCCTGACCAGCTGCTTCACCGCCCCCTGCCGCGGTGGCTGCCCCATCCATTTTGTGCTCAGCCTGATCTCCCCTATCTCCATGGGGCTCTGCACCCTGGCCTTCAACCTGTTTTTTCTGCTGTGTGAGGGCCTGCTGATTGGAAAATTCACCATAACTCAGGCCATTCAGGTACCGGTCACCATCCTGTTCAGCCTGTGTGTGGACGGGGCCCTGGCTCTGATCCCCTCTCAATACGGTGGACCCTAGCTCAATTCGGCGGTCTTTCTAGTCCTAGGCTGTACCATTATGTCTCTGGGCGTCTATCTGGAGGTACTGGCGGACGCCATTATGCTCCCCGGCGAGGCTTTTGTACGGGCCCTGTCCAAACGCCTGGGCAAAGGCTTCGGCAACGTGAAGGTCTGCTTCGACAGCATTTTGACCATAGCTGCCGCAGCAGGGGCACTGTGGGCTTTCGGCCATTTAAACGGTGTGGGAATTGGCACCGTATTTTCTGCCTTAGCGGTGGGACAGCTTGTAAAAGGATGGGGATAGCTGTATCATAGGAAACACCAATCAATTTCAGTCTGGACAAAACGGAGGAATATTTATGGAAGCAATCAAATGGGTCCTGAACAAGATGTCCAAGAGCGATGACAAACACCTGGGTATGATGTCCACCGAACAGGTATCAAAGGCCCAGGCATTCCACCGGAGCTTTCCCCAGTACGCGGTCACCCCGCTGGCCCGGCTGGAGGGTATGGCCGCCCACCTGGGGCTGGGCAGTCTGTGTGTCAAGGATGAGTCCTACCGCTTCGGACTCAACGCCTTCAAGGTGCTGGGCAGCTCCTTCGCTATGGCCCGGTATATCGCCGGGGAGATGGGCCGGGATGTGTCCCAGCTGGGCTATGACTACCTGACCAGTCAGGATTTCCGTAAGGACTTCGGCCAGGCCACTTTCTTCACCGCCACCGACGGCAACCATGGCCGGGGTGTGGCTTGGGCGGCCAACAAGCTGGGTCAGAAGTCGGTGGTCCATATGCCCAAGGGCAGTGCCAAGAGCCGTTTCGACAACATCGCCAAGGAGGGCGCCCAGGTGACCATTGAGGAGGTCAATTACGATGACTGTGTCCGCATGGCCGCAGCGGAGGCCGCTCAGACGGAGCACGGGGTCGTGGTCCAGGACACCGCCTGGGAGGGCTATGAGGAGATCCCCTCCTGGATCATGCAGGGCTACGGCACCATAGCCGCCGAAGCCGCCCAGCAGCTGGGGGAAAAACCCACCCACGTGCTGGTCCAGGCGGGAGTGGGCTCCCTGGCCGGAGCGGTGGTAGGGTACTTCGCCAACCTGTACCCCAGCGACCCGCCCAAGTTCATTGTAATGGAGGCCCGAGCGGCCGACTGCCTGTACCAGGGGGCTCTGGCCGGAGACGGCAGACCCCGGATGGTGGGGGGCGACCTCCAGACCATCATGGCCGGTCTGGCCTGCGGCGAGCCCAACACCATCTCTTGGGATATCCTGCGCAACCATGCGGACGCCTTTGTCTCCTGCCCCGACTGGGTCAGCGCCAAGGGGATGCGGATGCTGGCCGCTCCTTTGAAGGGGGACCCGGCTGTGACCTCCGGCGAGTCCGGAGCGGTGGGAATGGGGCTGATTTCTACCTTAATGCAGGATGAATCCGTTCAGGAGCTGAGGGAGGCTCTGGGCCTGAACGAAACCAGCCGGGTACTGCTGTTCTCCACTGAGGGGGACACCGACCCGGACAAATATCGGAGTATTGTGTGGGGCGGGGAATACCCCACAGCTTGATGTGCCATTGAGGCAAAATACATAGTACGTTACATATGGAGGGTTTTCAAATGGATAAGGAAAAAATCTTAGCTGCCGCTGAGGGCCTTCGTGCCGACATGAGCGCCTTCCTTCGGGCGATGATCTCCCACCCCAGCGAGAGCCGCGAGGAGAAGGAAGTGGTGGCCTGCATCAAGGCTGAGATGGAGATGCTGGGCTACGACCAGGTGGAGGTGGACGGCCTGGGCAACATCATTGGCTGGATGGGCCAGGGGGACAAAATCATCGCCATTGACTCCCACATCGACACCGTGGGCATCGGCAACCAGGACAACTGGACCGCCGACCCCTACCAGGGCTGGGAGGACGACGCCATCATCTATGGCCGGGGCGGCTCCGACCAGGAGGGTGGTATGGCCTCCGCCGTCTACGGCGTTAAGATTATGAAGGACCTGGGGCTGATTCCTGCCGGGTACAAGATCATGGTGGTGGGCTCCGTCCAGGAGGAGGACTGTGACGGTATGTGCTGGCAGTACATTGTCAACAAGTTCTTCCCCGAGAAGGGCATCAAAAAGGAGCAGGTGGAATTCGTCATCTCCACCGAGCCCACCGACGGCGGCATCTACCGGGGCCACCGGGGCCGCATGGAGATTCGGGTGGACGTGAAGGGTGTGTCCTGCCACGGCTCCACCCCGGAGCGGGGAGACAACGCTATTTACAAGATGGCCGATATCCTCCAGGATGTCCGGGCCCTCAACGAGAACCCCGCCGACGACACCGTGGAAGTCAAGGGCCTTGTGAAAATGCTGGACCCCAAGTGCAACCCGGATCACTACCAGGACGCCCGCTTCCTGGGCCGGGGCACCTGCACCACCAGCCAGATTTTCTACACCTCCCCCAGCCGCTGCGCCGCCCTGTACGACGCCGTCCCCTCCCTCTACCGGGAGGAGAACAAGACCGCTGACGTGTTCCAGTTCCGGGCCGGCAAGACGGATAACAACATCAAATAAGATAAGGAGTAAACACCACTCTTCAGAAATACATTGACAAGCTCAATTCCCTCAACTTTAAGGAGATGTACGAGGGGGACTTCTTCCTCACCTAGGACAAGACGGACGACGAAATCGAGGCCGTCTTCACCGTGGCCGACGCTCTGCGCTATATGCGGGAGAACAACATCTCCACCAAGATTTTCGAGTCCGGTCTGGGCATCTCCCTGTTCCGGGACAACTCCACCCGCACTCGCTTCTCCTTCGCCTTCGCCTGCAATCTGCTGGGGCTGGAGGTCCAGGACCTGGACGAGGGCAAGAGCCAGATCGCCCATGGCGAGACCGTCCGGGAGACGGCCAACATGATCTCCTTCATGGCCGACGTCATCGGCATCCGGGACGACATGTACATCGGCAAGGGCCACACCCGAAACCCCAGGCCGGGCGCAGACAATACTCAACGGATTAACCCGAGATATGGAGCGGCGGATCAACGCCAGCCAGCCGGGGCTGTGCCCGGTGGATATGTCGCTGAACTTTCTGCGGCTGTGTCATGCGCAGACCTGCGGCAAGTGCGCCCCCTGCCGGATCGGTCTGGGCCAGCTGACGGTACTCATCGAACGGGTTCTGGACCGTACCGCTGCCCTGGAAACCAAAGGGGTTCGGGGCTTCCGGAAGGACTACGAGGAGCACATCCTCCACGGCCGCTGTATCTGCGGTCTGAGCCACCCGGTCCTCTGTGTGTCCACCTGCCCCGCCCATGTGGATATTCCGGGCTATGTTGCCCTGGTTCGCGAGGGACGGTATAGGGCCAGTATCCGGAGCTGGTGAGCCAGCTGTCCACCGCCAAATCCCCCCAGCAGATGTTTGGCTGTGTTGTCAAACACTGGTTTGCCCAAACGCTGGGGGTGGAGCCAGAAAAGATTTTCTGTGTTTCCGTCATGCCCTGCGTGGCCAAGAAGGCGGAGTGCGAGCTGCCCACTATGGTCACCGAACACGGTCCCGATGTGGATCTGGTGCTTACCACCCGGGAGCTGGTACGGATGCTCCGGGCGGACCAACTGGACCCGGCCAGCATCCTGGAGGAGCCGCTGGACAGTCCCTTGGGGACCCACACCGGCGCCGAGGTCATCTTCGGCGCCACCGGTGGGGTGATGGAGGCCGCCCTGCGCACCGCCTCCTATGTCCTCACTGGCGAAAACCCCGACCCGGACGCATTCGCAGATGTACGCACCGGCCCCGGCGGCTGCGTGGGCGGCGGCGGACAGCCTATTTCCGCAGAAGACGAGGAGCGGTACGGTGTCCGGGGCCAGCGGCTGTACAACCTGGACAAAGCCAATCCCATGCACTTCTCCCATGAAAATCCCGATGTACAGACACTGTACTCTGAGTTTTTGGGACATCCCCTCAGCGAGAAAGCAGAGGAACTGCTTCACACCGACCATATGGCCTGGAGTATGCCAAACTAATCCCCTTATGCTTACAGGACCGCTGGCTCAAAATCCAGCGGTCCTTCCTTTATCCTGCGCTTCTGAACAGAGACAAGCGGAAAATTTCCGTCCGTTTTTATGGACCGGCAGCCGCTGTTTTCTGCAACAGCCTTGTTACTGTAATCACTGCCGCGATCGACAGCACAAGCTCTGCGGACAGCTGGGCATAGGCAAGGCCATATATGGGCCAAAGCCGGTTCAGGAGGAAGAGGGCCGGAATTTCCAGCACGATCTTCCGGAGGACGGCAAATACAAGGGCTTTTCTGCCCATACCGCAGGCCTGAAACACTCCCACCGCCAGAAAGTCCAGACAGAGGAAGGGAAGGGCCAGACACAGTCCCCGCAGGAAGCTGCCTCCATACTGGACAATGGTTTCATTTTTCATGAACAGGAAGATCAACTGCTCCGACCCCAGAAAATATTCCAGGGAGACGGCCACCATAAATCCCAACGCCAGCTTGACAGAAAACAGGATGGTATCCCGCATCCGCCGGTTGTGCTCTCCTGCGTAGCTGTAGCTGATGAGCGGCATGACGCCCTGGGAGAAGCCGAGGGCGATATAGAGCGGGATCATGTTGATCTTCTGGGCGATCCCCATAGCGGCTACCACACTGGGGCTAAAGGAAGAGGTAAAGTTGTTCAGCACTGTCATTCCGGTCACATTCAACAGGTTCTGGATGGCGGCAGGGACGCCGACACCGCAGATCTCCTTGAAAACCGTCCAGTCCGCTTTCAGCATGGAGGGGCTGATACTGACGAGGGTCTTGCCCCTCCTGCAGTAAAGCAGGACGAAGAAGTAGGCGCAGGCCGCGCAGTTGGACAGGAAGGTGGCCAGTCCCGCCCCAGAGGCCCCCATATTCAGCCCCCAGGGCAGGATGAAGATGGGGTCCAGGACAATGTTCAGCAGACATCCGCTCATAGTCCCAATGCTGGCATGGAGGGCGGCCCCCTCCGCCCGCACCAGATAGGCCATCACCACATTCAGAATCGCAGGGGCTGCCCCGCAGGTGACGGTCCACCTCAGGTATTCACTGGTGGCCCGGACCGTTTCGCTGTCCGTCCCCAAAGTCACCAGCAGGGGCTGGCGGAGCAGGGTGTATCCCACAGAAAACAGCATACTGCATACCAGGGCACAGTAAAAGCCCAGGGCCGAGCTGCGCTGGACGGAGTCATAGTCCTTTTTCCCCAGAGAACGGCTCATCAGGCTGGAGCTGCCCACCCCAAACAGGTTGTTCACCGCATTAAAGGCCAGCAGCACCGGGGCGGCCAGGGTTACGGCGGAGTTCTGGATGGGGTCGTTGAGCATCCCCACAAACCAGGTGTCGGCCAGGTTGTAGAGGACCATGACCAGGGAGCTGAGGATGGTGGGGACCACCATGGTCATCACCGCTTTGGGAACCGCCGTCCGCTCAAACAGTTCCGTTTTGTCTGCTCCGCCGTTTACGCCCATTGGAAGTCCTCTTTTCCCGCCCCGGCCTCAAAGTGATATTTCACAATCCCCAGGTCAACTTTGGTGTAGAAACCTGCCCCCGCTCTGGCCCACACTCTGCCCTCCTTCAGCGTCAGAGTAAATTTCTGCTGATTCATGGCAGTGGGGGCCAACAGAGCCGCCTCCACACCGGCGCGGAACCATGCGGGAGCATCCGCCACGTTGGCCACCGCCTCCGCAGGCTTGGACTTGTGGGGGACGCCCTGGGTTTCGCCGTAGCCCAGGGCGATGACCAGGGCCAGCTTTTCTCCGGGAGCCAGCTGGAACGCGCCGGGAATCTTCTTGTAGGTCATGGCAACCCAGCAGGTGTTCAGCCCCAGCTGCTGGGCCAGCAGTACCAACCGCTCTCCGTAGTAGCCGCAGCGCTCATCCAGGTCCGGGGACCTCTTTCCTGCCAGGACGATGTAGTTGGTCACACCGGAGAATTTCCCATAGCGGGCCATCAAGCTGCTGAAGGCCTTGGGCTCGCCGGTAACCAGTTGGACATGGAGGCCGCTCTCCCCATTGACTGCGTCAATTTCCGTCAACAGCATATGCTGGACTCCCACCTCCAGCGGCTTTTCCAGATAACTCCTGACGGAGTGACGCGCCTGCATCGCTTCTAAAATTGTCATACCTCATCCTCCTCTGTCATTTTTTGATTTGCGGCGTCAGTAATCAGGTCATTAGCAAGCTGAAACAGTCCCAGCATCTCCGCCCACAAGGACTGATTGGCGTCAAAATAGTAGTAGTTCTTTGTCCCCTCCCGGCGTACGCTGATGAGTCCAGCCTCCCTCAAAATACCCAGGTGATGGGATACGGCGGGGCGGGAGAGGTGACTTTTAGCTGTGACCTCGCCTACACGTACCCCTCGGCAGCCGCCGGAGAGCAGCGCCAGGACAATCTGCTGCCTGGTGGGGTCGCCGATGGCCGCCAGGGTCTTTTGACACCTTTGAAATTGAATGGCGAGCTGCCTAATCCGCTCCTGACCGTGTTCCATGGAGGTATCTCCTTTCCTCTCTCAGATAAACTGTTTATTTACTTGGACCATTATAACAGAAAATCTGCGCAATAGTTCATTGGGAAAGCAAATCGAGACGATTCCAAGTTTTTCAGCAAATTGGGCCAAGCAGCAAATTGCAGCTGCCCGATCCGTCGGCGAATCGCTTCTACAGCATGGACGCTGGCAGGCTGCCGCAGGGCAGACCGAATGAATCCGCAAAAATTTCGTCATTTTGCCCTATATGCGCATTGCACAATTTTGTGAATTCAACCCTTTGAAAAATGTGTAAAATTATAATAAAATAGCTGCACATAAGGAAACGGAGGGCTTTTATCTATGAAACGCATTAAGGCGGCCTGCCTGGAGCAGACCATTCACTTTCAGCTGAAGGAAGGTACCTCCTCAGAGGCCGAGAAACAGCAGGTCAGAAAAGAGTACAAGGCTTATAAAGCTCACCTGGACCGCAATAAAACACTTTATAAAATTGTGGATGAGCGCGAGCAGCCGGACGGCTCTCTCCTGGTCAAAATCAAGCGGCAGAACAACACCCAGCCTGTGGGCAGCTATCTGGATTGAGCGCCATGTATCAAATTGGAACATTGCTCCTCTACGATAAGAGAGGTGTCTACAAAATCGAAAGTGTGGGAGCTCCGCCCGTCCTGGGAGCCTCTGGCGATTACTATAAGCTGGGCGCCGTTTTTTCCAGCAGCAATGAAATCATCTACACGCCGGTAGATATGACCTCGTCCATGCGCCCCCTAATCAGCCAGAGGGAAGCGACAAATCATCTGGAGCTGTTTTCCCAGCTGGAACCCCATATTTTCCGGTTCAGCAAGGCCATGGACCTGACCGCCCATTACCGTGGTCTGCTGGCCTCTCACAGGGTGGAGGACTGCCTGCTCTTAATCAAAGAAATCTGCGCCAAGCAGCGGGAGCTGGCCCGGCAGAAGAAACGACTGGGGCAGGTGGACATCCAGTATCTGAAGCTGGCGGAAAAGCTGATCTGTGAAGAATTCGCCGTTGTACTGGATACCACACCCGAATTGATGCGAGAGCGCTTGTACGCAGTCATGGGACACAGGGCCATCGCTTAAAATAGAAGCAACCAGATACGCAGATGTAAAATTGCCCCACTCAATCGGTGAGCCATTGGGTGGGGCAATTTATACTGTCCGCATGGGAAAATCACTTGTGCGCCAACGGTCATGCCGCCCTGGTCAGCCAAACACTGCAATACCCCCAGATTTGCATTGTTACAGTCTGCGGATTGAACAGCTCACCCCAATCTCCTTGAGGAGGTTTGCAGGCGGGCCGTTGGGAAACGTTTCCAGGCATCGGCTCAGCAATTCGACATTGTTTTACCCTCGCCCACCAGGTCCGCAAAGTCCCGGTTGAACTGGGCAATGGCAGAATCAATAGCGGCGTTTTTGACCAGCGCCTCCATCACGTCCGGCGCGACAGTCACCGCCTTAACGCCGTACTTGACCAGCTCCAACACCTGCTGGCTGTTCTTGAAGCTGGCCGCCAGCAGACCGCTGTCCAGACCATTGCGGACTATGGCATCGTGAATGTCCTTGGACACCTGAACGCCGTCAAAGCCCATGTTGTCAATCCGGTTAACGTAGGGGGCCACATACTCCGCCCCGCATTTGGCCGCCAGAAAGCCCTGCATGGGGGTGTAGATGGCGGTACCAATAAAGCGCAGGCCCTCCGCCTTCAGCTGCTTCATGGCCTTGAAGCCCTCGGGCACACAGGGGATTTTGGTCAGCGTGCTCCTGCCCAGCTCGGAAACAATCTTGCGGGCCTCCTCCACAATGCCCTCCGCCTGGGGAGAGACGGCCTGGACAAACAGCTCTCCGCTATCGCCGATGATCCCCCGGATTTCTGTCAGGACCTGGTAGGGCCTTCGCCCGGTTTTGGCCAGGATGGAGGGATTGGTGGATATGCCGTCCGCAGGGTACAGGTCATAGATGCGGCGGATCTTCTCCACGTCGGCGTCATCAATACACAATTTCATCACAAATTCTCCTTTTTCTCTTTCCGTCCCCTAGGGGAGACAAATATTTTCAGGGTTTGCTCGGGCCGCCTTGCTCAGCACATGGAGGAAGGCGCTGTTAGCTGACCACTTATCTCTCAAAAAAGACCGACTGTCTTCAAACTCTTGTCAAACCCGCCCTCCTCTGCTAAACTGAGACTGACCCTTAAACCCGGACAGTCTCAGGCTGTCTCTGCGGAAAAGGAGGTCCTCTGATGAAAGGCCGCACCGACCAAATGCTGCTGGCAGGGTTCCTGCTGTCCCTGGCATTTTACATTTTTCTGCTCCCCCACTACCTGGAGGGCATTCCCTTAGGCTGGCCCGATTGGCTCTTTACCATTTGCGCCTGGCTGGCGGTGGGCTTTCACGCGGTACCCGCTTTCTGCCTCCAGCTCTTGCTGTGCCGCCGGGCACGGCGCTGGATCGCCGCCATCCCCGCCCTGGTCATCACCGGCGCGGCGCTGTGGTTCGCCTACGGCTTCTGCACCGCCACCGGCTGGGACACCCTGGGCTGGGGTATTTTTCTGGTCCTGTCCGCCGCCCCGGCGGTGGGCTGCGCCTTGGCCTGGGCGGTCTACGGACTCTGGCGGCTCTATCAGAGGGGGGATATCCATGCGCCTTAAAGCCAACTCCCTTCTGGCCGTTCTGCTGGTCCTCAGCCTCATCCCCGCCCTCTTTGCCCCCTACGACACCTCCCCCCAGCCTCTGGTCATGGCGCTTATTGGGCACATCTACAATTTTCTGGTCAGTGTCAACATCTGGCCCTTCCTCTTCCTCCAGCTGCTGCTGTCCCTCAACATCCAGAAGCCCTGGGGACAGCTCCTGATCCCGGGGCTGTCCGCCGCCGGTCTGACAGCCGGATTTTACTTTACCATCACCTATGGCGGCGCGGGGGGACTGTTCATTATCATCCTCACCCTCCTCTTCTTCTCCCCGCCCCTCATTGGCTCCCTGCTGGGACTGGCCGTCTGGATCCTGCTGAAAACGCTGCTCCACCTGTAAGAGGAGGTCCTTATGTCAGAGCTCTTTTACTTTCTTCTGGGCCTGGCCCTTCTCCCTGGCCTGCTGGCACTCCTGTCCGCCCCCTTCTGCCTGCTCCAGCTGGCCCTGTGTGAGCGGCGGCGGTATCAGCTGGCCCCGGCCCTCCTCTCCCTTTTTGGACTGGTCTGGTGCGCCGCCTTTTCCTACAGCACCGCCGGCCCCCAGTCTCTGCTGGTTATTCCGGTATTCTTCCCCGCCTGTCTGAATCTGCTGGGCAACGGCCTGGGCTGGCTGCTCTGGCACAGGCGGAACAAAGGAGGTCCCCCATGAGAGATTGGAAAAAAGGGCTGCTCTGGACCCTGGCCGCCTTGGCGCTGCTGGTCTTTCTGTATCTGTGACTGACCTTGCAGTCCGTTTTATACGCCCTGACGGCCCTGTCCGGCCTCTTCACAACCCTGATCCCCCTGTCCCTCCCCTTCTTCCTGCTGCAATCGGCCCTGTGCTGGTACGCCCACACCAAATTTTGGCGCCTGTCCCCTCTGGCGGTGGGCGGGCTATGCTTTCTGGCGGGGCAGTGCTACCTGGCCCGCAGCGGCTGGGAGGCCCTGTTGGGCGTCTGCCTCATGGTGCTGGCCCTGATGATCCTGCTGGGCAGCGGCCTGGGCTGGCTGTTCTGGTTCTGCACACAAAAACACCGTCATTGAGGAGAATTACCTTGGACAACGCCATCTATATCGTCTTTTCCGCAACCCCTACCGGCATGGGCAGGCTCATCCGATGCACAACCTGGAACCGGTACAACCACGTGTCCCTCTCCCTCAGCCGGGACATTCGAAAGATGTACACCTTTGCACGGCTGTACCGGACCATCCCGCTATATGGCGGCTTCGTGGTGGAGTCCAACCTGCGCTATCAGTCCTTCGCCGGGGCGGCACAGGTGAAGATCTGCCGGCTAGAGGTGCCTGAGCCCCAGTGGACCTACCTCCAAAACTGTCTGGCCCGGCTTTGGAGTGAGCGGGAGGAGTACATTTACAATACCCCCGCCGCCCTGGCCTCCCTGGTCCACCTGCGGCCCTCCATCTCCAAGGCCTATACCTGCGTCACCTTTGTCCAGACCATTCTGGCGCGGCACCACATCGCCGGGGTGAGCGAAGCTGACCCGCCCACCGTACGGGCCCTGGAGCGCCGTCTGGCCCCCTGGACCGTCTACGAGGGCCCCGCCCCCGCCTCCGCCAGCGACTGGGGAGAGGACGCCTACCCCGTCGAGACCACGACCCGCTACGCCGTCTACACCACCACCCGCCACTTCGGACGGCTGGCGCTGCGGGTGCTGGCAGGGACCGCCTGATGGGGCGGGGACGAAAACAGGCCGCCCTTGTTCTGCTGCCGGTCACGGCGGGGTGTTTGGCAATGGCCTGGATTGAGGGGAGCCTGCGGCCCGTCTACCCGGTGAAGTCCGCTCTGAAAATCGCCGTCTTCCTGGGCTGCTCCGGGCTGTATATGCTCCTGACCCGGGACTGGACCCCCTGGAAGTCCTTCCGCCGTCCCAGCTGTCAAGCCCTCCGGCCTGCCGCCCTGCTGGCCCTGGGGACGCTGGCCGTACTGCTGGGCGGCTATCTGCTCCTGTCCCCCTGGCTGGATTTGTCCGCCATCCCGGCAAACCTGGCCGCCAAGGAGGGAATCACCCGGCAGACCTTCTCCCTGGCCGCCATTTATATTACGTTCTGTAATTCTTTGCTGGAAGAATACTTTTTTCGAGGCTTCGCCTTCCTCTCCCTGCACCAAATGGGGTACAAAAAGCTGGCGTACGGCTTCTCCGCCCTGGCCTTCGCCCTGTACCACCTGTCCATCGCCGGAAGCTGGGGGGCGCCAGTTCTGGTCCTCCTCATGGTGGCCGGACTGACCGCCGCCGGCCTGCTCTTCAGCTGGCTGGACCGGCAGGGGTCCATCCTCCCCGCCTGGCTGGTCCATATGGGGGCCAACCTGGCCACCAACACGGTGGGCCTGATGCTGTTTGGCATTCTGCCCTACTCCAGATAGAACACCGGACCCTTGGGCGGAAAGGGCAGGCTCTTCCCCCTGGGGACCAGAAATGCGTGGTCCCGGCCGTAGAGATTGAGCCGGTCGCACTCGCAGTCGGTAATAATGAGCAAAGGGGCCTCCTTGGGGAAATCCGGCGCGTGTTCCAGCAGCTCCACACCGGGCTGGAGGACCGTGCCTCCCCGGCCCCGGACCTTGACGCTCCCGGCAATATCGGCGGCCTCCATATAGCCCTGGTCGTAGGGGGCGGCGTCACAGAACACGACCCGGACCTGGTTCACGTCCCGGGCGGCGCTGTAGCTGGCGATGGCCCCCAGGGCGGCGGCCAGCAGACTGCGGTCCATGGAGCCCGAGGTGTCCAGCAGGACCCCGAAGGTGCGCCCCGCCTGGGCTGCATCCTCATACCGCCAGGAGGGCCGGGGGATATCCGGGGTTGAGGACTGCCGCCGGCTGAGGCGGGCGTAGGTCCGGCGCCGCTCCAGGGGCTGGAACCGCTCGTCAAACCACCGGGCCAGCTTCACGTCCCAGGGGATGGGGGGCTGGGACAGGGCCCGGATCTCCTCCACCAGCCCCTGGGGCAGATAGCCCCGCTGGTGGGTCTGGTGGTAATCCAGCCCTCTCTGAATAGCGGAGCGGCACCAGGCGTCCAGGTCCACAAAGTCCTTGGAGCCCTGCCAGTCGGGGGGTCCGAAGAGGATATCGTGCTGGGCCATACGCTTATACTTCCGCAGGTTGGCGGCCAGCAGGTCGTAAACGCTCTCGGCGGACAGCCCCTTCAGCTCCGGGTCAAAGAGCAGCCCCTCCGGCATGGAGCCCACCTCCATGTCCCGCAGCCACTGATTGATCACATAGTCGCAGGCCACATTCCACAGCTCGGGGTCCCGCTTGCCGCACCGGGCCTCGTGGCACAGGGCGGCGTGGAGATACTCGTGGGCCAGGACAAACCGCCACTCCTGCTCGCTGAGCCGGGCGGCAGGGTTCACATAGATTTCCCGCATATGGACCGAGATGGCCGCCAAGGGGATGTTCATCCGCTGGACCGCCAGCTGGTCATCCACCAGCTGGAAGCCGGAGGCCACGCCCCCCAGCAGGGGATAGCTGGACAAAAACCACTCCTGGGCCCGCTGGATGGGGCCTCTTTTTTTGCCCGCCTCCGGCTCCGTCCGGACCCCTCCCGCGTAGTCCACCGCGGCGCGCAGGGCGGAGCGCAGGCTTTCGGCGAAGAGCTGCCGCCAGTCCACATGGCCATACCACCAGTGGACCGGCTCTGTCCCCCGCCAGGACATATCCGCCCGACCTCCGCTCATGGTAGAGAAGCGGAAGCAGGCGGGGTCCTGGTGCTCCTTCAGCCAGCGGTACAGGGTCTCCTCCTCCCGGGCGTTGGGGGGCAGAGGATTGTCCAGCTCCCCTGGGGCCGCGCCGATGTGCAGGTCGGACAGATACCGGGCGGCCACGCAGTCGCAGGCGGCATTCCACAGGGGGTCGCCCTCCCGGTCCTCCCGGATGTGGCCCAGAGCCAGGTGGAGCAGGCAGTGGTCCAGCACATAGGCCCACTCCTGGGGCTGGGCCCGGCGGTGGGTGTTGGCGTAGATGACACCGTTGGAGGTAACCCAGGCCCAGTCCTCCCGGGCCATGGGGTAGCTGTCGTCAAAGTGGACATCCGCCCGCTCCATCAGGCTGCCCAGCACCGGATTCTGCTTGACCAGCCCGAACCCCGCCTGAAAGGCCTCCTGGGCCGGGTTGGGCCTCTTCTGTTTTCCCTTCATCCCGGCCTCACCCGTTGCGCTTGTCGGCCAGCCGGGGCAGGTCCCGGAACAGCTCCACCACAAACCAGTCGGGCAGCTCCCTCCCGTCCTCCGGGGTCACCGCCATGCGGGCAATCTCCAGGCTCAGGTCGGCCAGCTCGGTGATGCGGTCCTTGGCCTGGAGGACCAGCGCCCGGCTGTCATTGCTCAGCTTGCTCCGCTCCGGGGGCAGCTCCTTCACCAGCCGGGCCCGGAGGGACTGGGCCAGGAAGTAGAGCACATCCCGCTCCTCCGGCTTGTCGGGCCAGGGCTGCTCCCCGGAGAGGATCTTGTCCAGGGCGTACTGGCTGCGCACCTGCCGGATGTAGGCCAAAAACTGGGTCGCGTGCTGGGGGCTCAGGGACCCCGCCGCCAGAATGCGCAGGGCGTCTTCGTCGATATCCGGGCCGTAGCTGTGGATGGCGTCGCTGAGCATGTGCCAGGAGCGGGGCGTCGAGAAGGGCTCCTCGCTCTTGGGGGGCTTGGACCACAGGTGGTCGGGACGGCTGGTGATGTAGTCGTAGACATAGGGATGGATGCCGTTCTGAGCCGCCCACTCCAGCCACAGCCGGGGGCTGGCGATGAGCTCCACATGGAACATACGGTTAATCAGAGCGGAGGACATGGGCCGGGTGATGGCGTTGTCCTGGGCCCGGTTGCCCGCCCCCACCACGATGGAGCCCTCAGGCAGGCGGTACTCCCCAATGCGCCGCTCGTGAATGAGGGAGTAGAAGGCCTTCTGGACCTCGGAGGTGCAGGCGTTCAGCTCGTCCAGGAAGAGCACGTAGGGCTCCCTGCGGGCGATGGTCCGGGGCGGGCAAAACTGGCTGAAGCCGTCCTTGATCTGCGGGACCCCGATGATATCCTCCGGGGCCAGCTGACTGCCCAGCAGGGAGACGCACTCCAGGCCCAGGCTGTCCGCAAACTCCTGGACAATGGCGGACTTTCCAATGCCCGGCGCCCCCCAGATGAAAACCGGGCGAATGAGTCCCACGTTCAGCAGGACGTCCAAAAGCTGTCTGTGGTTGACGGTAACGGTAAGATTCATATGAATTACAACTCGTTTCTTCGTAGATGGACATTCAGGTCTAAATCCTGACTCCTTGCAGTATACCACAAGTTTCCGGCCAGGGGAAGGGCAGAAAAAATGCGCCGGGGCATCCGGCGCATTTTCTTATCAGGGGCCGCCCCGCAAAATGGCGGCAATGTCCCAGGCGGCAGCCTCCAGGTCCAGCCGCAGGCCCCGAAACATCCCCATCCCCGCCAGGTTGAGGCAGATGAGCACCACAATTGGCCCCAGGATCATCCCCGGGACCCCGGCCAGCTTCATCCCCGCGTAGATGGACATCAGGGACAAAATGGGGGACAGCCCTGTCTGGTCCCCCACAAATTTGGGTTCCATGACCCGGCGAAACAGGGCGATGACCCCCCAGATCGCCATCAGCTCCACCGCCCCGGGCAGGTCCCCCGCAAACAGCGCGCCGAAAGCCCAGGGCACCATCACCGTCCCCGCCCCAATCACCGGAATAAAGTCCAGCACCGCCAGGCCTACCGCCAGCAGCAGTCCGTAGGGCTGGCGGGTCAGGAAAAATCCTCCCAGCAGGATAAAAAACACCCCCACGGACAGGAGCAGCTCCGCCTTCAGATAGCCGCCGAAGGCCCCCAGAGCGGTGGAGCGCAGCTGACTGAGGAAGGGCAGTATCCCCTCGTCCAGGTGCTGGATATACCGGCTGCGCAGATAGGGGTAGTCCGCCGTCATCAGGAAGGAGGCCATTACAAAGATGGTGAGGGCCACCAGAAAGGAGGGCATCCTCATAGCCCACTCCCCCGCCTCCAGCCCCAGACCGGCCAGGGCGTCGGGTACCACCTCATACAGCCATTGAAACAGCTCGTCCCCCGCCCGCTCCGCCAGCTCCCGCACCTGGGGCGGCGTCAGCGCCAGGAAGTGGTCCAGCATCCCCTCCAGCCGGTCCAGCGCGGCCTGGAGACTGTCCAGCAGGGCGCTCCAGTTCCGGGCCAGGGACACGATCTGCCCCACCGCCCCGTACGCCAGCAGCACCAGCCCGCCTCCCGCCAGTCCAAACAGGAGGAACAGCACCAGGGCGGACAGCAGCTGACGGGGCCAGCCCAGCAGCTTTTGCAGCTTTTTCACCAGGGGATTCAGGGCCGCCGCCGTCCCCAGGGCCAGAAGGAAGGGGGTCAGCAGCGCCAGAGCCGTCCGCCCCAGCCGGGCCGCCAGCCACACCGCCAGCGCCGCCAGCAGCAGCCGCAGGCCCAGCCTGAGCCACAGTTCCCCCCGCTGCCGCCAGGACAGCCTCCTGTTCTCCATGGGCACACACTCCTTCGCGCCTGAACTTCGATGTTAAAGGTATGTTGCCCAGAATATCACACCAACCGTAAATAAAATGTAAAATTCAAGGAGAACCCCCGATTCTGCAAAAAATCCTGCAAAAATCCCCTTTTCCTCTTGACAACAGGCAAGAAACAAGCTACAATACTTTAACGATTAAAACCAATGAAGTCTTTGGGCTCCGGCCCTTTGGAAAGGAACGAGCGCAATGCCTATTACCGACCTGTTGGAGCGCAACAGCAAGCTGTACGGCGACGAGGCCGCCCTGGTGGAGATCAACCCGGAGATTCGGGAGGAGCAGCGGGTCACCTGGAAGGAATACGAGCTGATTCAGCCCACCGGCGACGCTCCCTACCGCCGGGAGATCACCTGGTCCGTCTTCGACGAGAAGGCCAACCGGGTTGCCAATATGCTGCTGGGCCGGGGCATCCGGAAGGGACAGAAGGTGGCCATTCTGCTGATGAACTGCCTGGAGTGGCTGCCCATCTACTTCGGCATCCTGAAAACGGGGGCCATTGCCGTTCCCCTGAACTTCCGCTACACCTCCGACGAGATCGAGTACTGCCTGAAGCTGGCCGACGCTGACGTACTCTTCTTCGGGCCGGAGTTTATCAGCCGCATGGAGCCCATCGTGCCCAAAATTTCCCGACAGATGCTGCTGTTTTTCGTGGGAGAGACCTGCCCCTCCTTCGCGGAGGACCACCTGCGGGCCACTGTCAACTGCTCCAGCCGGGCCCCCAAGATTCTGGTGGACGACGAGGACGAGGCCGCCATCTACTACTCCTCCGGCACCACCGGCTTCCCCAAAGCCATCCTTTTAAAGCACACCGCCCTGATGCAGTCCGCCCGCATGGAGGCCATCCACCACGAGACGACCCACAGCGACGTGTTCCTGTGTATCCCCCCCCTGTACCACACCGGGGCCAAAATGCACTGGTTCGGCTCCCTGTTCACCGGAAGCAAGGCGGTGCTCCTCAAGGGCAACTCCCCCACCGCCATCCTTGAAGCGGCCAGCCAGGAGCGCTGCACCATTGTCTGGCTGCTGGTGCCCTGGGCCCAGGACATTCTGGCGGCGCTGGACCGGGGGGGGCTGAAGGCGGAGGATTACCAGCTGTCCCAGTGGCGGCTGATGCACATTGGCGCCCAGCCGGTCCCCCCCTCCCTCATCAAGCACTGGCTGACCTACTTCCCCCACCACAAGTACGACACCAACTACGGCCTGTCCGAGTCCACCGGCCCGGGCTGCGTCCATCTGGGGGTTAACAATATCCACAAGGTGGGGGCCATCGGCGTCCCAGGCTACGGCTGGAGGCTGAAAATCGTGGATGAGCAGAACCAGCCGGTAAAACAGGGCGACGTGGGCGAACTGTGCGTCAAGGGCCCCGGCGTGATGGTGTGCTACTACCACAATCAGCCGGCTACCGACGAGGTGCTGGAAAACGGCTGGCTCCACACCGGCGACATGGCCCGCCAGGACGAGGACGGCTTCGTCTTCCTGGTGGACCGGAAGAAGGACGTCATCATCTCTGGCGGCGAGAACCTGTACCCGGTACAGATTGAGGACTTCCTGTCCGCCTACCCCAAGGTACATGACGTGGCCGTCATCGGCCTGCCCGACAAGCGGCTGGGCGAGATCGCCGCCGCCATCATTCAGGTGAAGGAGGGCATGAACTGCACCGAGAGCGAGATCAACCAGTTCTGCATGGATCTGCCCCGGTACAAGCGCCCCCGGAAAATCATCTTCGCCCAAGTTCCCCGCAATCCCACCGGCAAGATCGAAAAGCCCAAGCTGCGGGAAACCTACTGCGGCGTGCGCCTGGTGGAGGCCCAGAATCAGGGCTGACCGGGAGCGGTCGAAAAATTCTCAAAATCTGTTGACATGGACCGCCTTGCCGCGTTATAATATGGGCCGGACAATTAAATAGCCTTATCAAGAGCGGTGGAGGGAACGGCCCGATGAAGCCCGGCAACCTGCAGTTACGCAAGGTGCTAAATCCGGCGGTAGTGTATCGAAAGATGAGGGTGCAACCAGATATAACGCTCCGCCGTCCGGCGGGGCGTTTTTATGCTCCCCCAAGAAACGAAAGGAGAAACCATTATGGCAAAACGACTTTTCACCTCTGAGTCCGTCACCGAAGGACACCCCGACAAAATCTGTGACCAAATTTCCGACGCGGTCCTGGACGCCATCTATAAGAAGGACCCCCAGGCCCGGGTTGCCTGCGAGACCACAGCCACCACCGGCCTGATCCACGTGATGGGGGAGATCACCACCTCCTGCTACGTGGACATCCCCAAGATCGCCCGCCAGGTGGTGGGAGAAATTGGCTACAACCGGGCCAAGTACGGCTTCGACTGCAACACCTGCGCGGTCATCACCTCCATTGACGAGCAGTCCGGGGACATCGCCATGGGAGTTGACAAGTGCCTGGAGGCCAAGGAGGGCGCCCAGGACGACGGTCTGGACAACGGCGCTGGAGACCAGGGCATGATGTTTGGCTACGCCTGCGACGAGACCCCGGAGCTGATGCCCCTGCCCATCTCCCTGGCCCAGAAGCTGGCGATGCAGCTCACCCGAATCCGCAAGGAGGGCAAGGTGGACTACCTGCGGCCCGACGGCAAGACTCAGGTCACCGTGGAGTACGACGAGAACAACAAGCCCGTGCGCATTGACGCGGTGGTGGTGTCAACCCAGCACGGACCAGAGGCGGAGCTGGACCAGATCCGCAGGGATATGATTGAGCTGGTCATCAAGCCTATCCTCCCCGCCAATCTGCTGGACGAGGACACCAAGATCTACGTCAACCCCACCGGCCGCTTCGTCATCGGCGGGCCCCAGGGGGACTCCGGCCTCACCGGGCGGAAGATCATTGTGGATACCTACGGCGGCTCCGCACCCCACGGCGGCGGCGCCTTCTCCGGCAAGGACCCCACCAAGGTGGACCGCTCCGCTGCTTACGCCGCCCGCTGGGTCGCCAAGAACGTGGTAGCCGCCGGTCTGGCCTCCCGCTGCCAGGTACAGCTGGCCTACGCCATCGGGGTTGCCCGGCCTGTCTCCGTCCGGGTGGACACCTTCGGCACCGGCTCCATGGCCGATGCCCGGCTGGAGGAGGCGGTGGAAAAGGTGTTTGACCTGCGCCCTGCCGCTATCATTCGGGACCTGGATCTGCGCAAGCCCATCTACCGCCAGCTGGCCGCCTATGGCCACTTTGGACGGGAGGACCTGGGGGTCGCCTGGGAGAAAACCGACCGGGTGGAAGCCCTGAAGGCAGCTCTGGCCTGAGCTGACCTGGATTTGCGGCATCCCACCCATTGGGTACATTGTTGCATGACTTTGCGGTCTGTCTGGAAATGCTCCAGGCAGACCGCTTTTTGATGGCCATCATCGCGGCGGTGTGGGTTATGGTACCGGGCCGTCAGAAAAAAGCCGTGCGGCAGCCCGTCATAGCGGGAACTTTCCTGCTCAAGGCGGTTATACCTATTTTCTCCATGCGAAAATCCCCGAAGCGTATTGCTTCGGGGATTTCTTACTTGCTTAGTAGAACTTCTTGCGGTTCTTGCGGGCAGCCTCAGACTTCTTGCGGCGCTTGACGCTGGGGCTCTCGTAGTGCTCACGCTTCCGGACCTCGGCCAGCACTCCGGACTTGGCGCAGCTGCGCTTGAAGCGCTTCAGGGCGCTCTCCAGAGACTCGTTTTCTCTCACACGGACTTCCGACATTTATATTTCCCTCCCTCCGCGCGCGGCGGGCTATTCCCGCTCACGTAAGGGCCATATTTATGGCTTTAACATTGCTATTATATTGCTTTTCCCCCGTTCTGTCAAGAGCGGATTTGTAAACAGCCTGTGAATGTTATGCCTGAGGCTTGAAAATCAGGCTGACCAGCTTGCCCTTGACCACGATGGATTTCACCAACTGCATCCCCTGGGCCAGCTTGGCGATCTTGGGCTCGGCCAGGGCGGCAGCCACTACCTCCTCGTCAGAGGCGTTTGCGTCCACCACGATGTTGGCCTTCACCTTGCCGCCCACCTGAACGGCCATCTTGTTGGTGGCGGACACCGTCTTGCTCTCGTCGTACTCCGGCCACTTCTGGAGGCAGACCTGCCCGCCGAAGCCGTTCATCTCCCACAGCTCCTCGCACAGATGGGGGGCAAAGGGGGAGAGCATGACCAGCAGCTGCCTGTAGTCGCCCCGGGTGGCCCCCTTGGCGTAGAAATCGTTGACCAGGGACATGAGGGCGGCAATAGCGGTGTTAAACTTCATGGCCTCGATGTCGTCTGACACCTTCTTAATGGCCTTGTGGATGGCGCTCTCATTTTCGGGGGAGCAGGCGTCCCCCTCCTTCAGCTTCTCGCTGAGATTCCACACCCGGTCCAGGAACTTCTTACAGCCCCGGACCGACTCGTCCGACCAGGTGGCGGTCTTCTCAAAGTCGCCGATGAACATAATATACAGCCGCATGGTGTCCGCGCCATAGTCCCGGATCACGTCGTCGGGGTTGACCACGTTGCCCAGGGACTTGGACATCTTGACCGAGGGCCGCAGGGCCTGGCTGCCGTACTTGTCGATGAGGGCCTGCTTCTCCTCCTCCAACTCCACATTGCCCACATAGTGGGGGTTTTTGCCCAGGATCATGCCGTGGCTGGTGCGCTTGGCGTAGGGCTCGGCGTGGGGGATGACCCCAATGTCGTGGAGGAAGTTATTCCAGAACCGGGAGTAGAGCAGATGCAGGGTGGTGTGCTCCATACCGCCGTTGTACCAGTCCACCTGACCCCAGTATTCCAGCGCCTCCTTGGAGGCCAGGGCGTCCTTGTTGTCCGGGTCCATATACCGCAGGAAATACCAGCTGGAGCCCGCCCACTGGGGCATGGTGTCGGTCTCCCGCTTGGCGGGCCCGCCGCAGCAGGGACAGGTGGTATTCACCCAGTCGGTCATTTTGGCAATGGGGGACTCGCCGTTGTCGGTGGGCTCATAGCTCTCCACCTCGGGCAGCAGTAGGGGCAGCTGATCCTCCGGCAGGGGTACCCAGCCGCATTTCTCGCACCACACCATAGGGATGGGCTCGCCCCAGTAGCGCTGGCGGGAGAATACCCAGTCCCGCAGCTTGTAGTTCACCTGACGGCGGCCAATCCCCTTCTTCTCCAGCCAGTCTACAATGGCCTCCTTGGCCTGGGCCACCGTCAGGCCGTTGAATTGGTCAGAGTTGACAATCAGATCGGTATCGGAGGTGGTGTAGACCTCCTTCTGCACATCGCCGCCGGCGGCAGTTTCGATAATAGGCAGGCCGAACTTCTTGGCAAAGGCCCAGTCGCGGCCATCGTGGGCGGGCACGCCCATCACGCAGCCGGTGCCATAGGAGGCCAGCACATAGTCGGAGATAAAGATGGGGACCTCTTTCCTGTTGACCGGGTTGATAGCACGCACACCCCGGAGCATGACGCCGGTCTTTTCCTTGTCGGCGGCCAGCTCAGTGCGCTCAAAGTCAGACTTCTTTCCAGCCTCGGCCACATAGGCGGCCACCTCGTCCCAGTTTTCCAGCTTGTCCTTCCAGTCCTGGACAAAGTGGTGCTCCGGGGAGATGACCATGTAGGTCACGCCAAAAATGGTGTCCGCCCGGGTTGTAAACACCACGATCTCGTCCCCGGTGGTGGCCTTGAAGGTGGCCTCCGCACCGGTGGAGCGGCCAATCCAGTTGCGCTGCTGGGTCTTCACCCGGTCGATAAAGTCCACCGTGTCCAGCCCGTCAATGAGCTTCTGAGCGTAGGCGGTGATTCTCAGCATCCACTGGGATTTCTCCTTGCGGACCACCGGAGCGCCGCACCGCTCGCAGACCCCCTCTACCACCTCCTCGTTGGCCAGCACACACTTGCAGGAGGTACACCAGTTCACTGGCATGGTGGTTTTGTAGGCTAGGCCGTGCTTGTACAGCTGGAGGAAAATCCACTGGGTCCACTTGTAATAGCTGGGGTCGGTGGTGTCCACGCAGCGGTCCCAGTCAAAGGAGTAGCCCAGCATGTGGAGCTGCCGGGTGAAGTTTTCAATGTTCTGCTTGGTAATCACCGCGGGGTGGATGTGATTTTTGATGGCAAAGTTCTCGGTGGGCAGACCAAAGGCGTCGTACCCGATGGGGAACAGTACGTTGTAGCCGTCCATCCGCTTCTTCCGGGCGATGACGTCCATAGCGGTATAGGGCCGGGGGTGGCCCACATGGAGGCCCGCTCCGGAGGGGTAGGGAAACTCCACCAGCCCGTAGAACTTGGGCTTGCTGGTGTCCCCGGTCTTGCAGGCAAAGGTTTTCTCATCCTTCCATCTGGTCTGCCACTTCTTCTCAATGGCGGTAAAATCGTACTTCAATGCTAACACTCTCCTGTATTGTCTGGCTCATAGGCCGAATCGACAGTAATTCTATGATATTATAGCGGAATTCTTCCCTAATTGCAAGAGGCGAATAAAAAAGTCCCTTTTAAGGAACGTGTTGCTGGGATATCACTTCGGCAGTTTCTACAAAAGCACATTGATATAACAGATACAATGCGCTATAATCAATTCGACAAAACAAAATTTAAAGGAGAAAGAATATGAAAAATTTTTCTATGCCAGAGCAAGTTTCTCCAACATTAGAAATCGATGAGTTAAAGCGGTTGAAACATAGTTTGGAAAAGAATGTATCAAGGGAAGTTGCAGAAAGCATAATACAGGAAATTCCATTACCTATAAATTCAACCCCAGACATTCGAGCCGAGTGGGTTGAAAAGCTATCTGCTATTCTTGAAAATAGATTTGATAAAAAAATGGTAAAAGCCATTCGCCAAGAGTGCTATTGTAATGAAAATGGCGTGTTAGAAGATACAGCAAACAACTTAAAACAACTCTATCTCTCTTTGGATCAGGATTTGCATAGATTTGTCAATGCTTTGAATGAAAATGGTGCCGGTTGGTTTATTAAAGATAATCAATTGTATACCAAAATGTTTTCTTGTGAATGTCCCATGTTAGAAAAAGCAAAAAAATCAATTTCATTAACATGGTGTCACTGCACTGCTGGATATAACAAAAAATTATTTGAGATTGTTTTTGAAAAACCCGTCTATGTAGAAATTGTGCAAAGCATACGGCAAGGATTTGATTTTTGCCTTTTGAGAATTACAATTGAATAAACTCCAGTTTATCGGACAGTCATCCATCAACAGGGGATTGCTCCCTTTGGATATTTTGACGTACGCTTTGACGAAGCAGCTTTTAGCAACACCAATCTGAATGGGATATTAAAAAACAGCCGCCCACCTGGAGCGGCTGGTATGATAAGCCTTACAGATTCATTTTGGGAATCGGGAACGAAATGACGCCGCCCACCTCGTCGGCCCAATCCAATAGAGTATTGACCCCCGTCCGGACCTCTCCGGCGTTCTCCTTTACCTCGATCAAATCGTTCTCCACCTGGTCCAGCCGCTGCTCTACCTGGTCCAGTCGCTGCTCCACCTGGTCCAGTCGCTGCTCCACCTTGTCCAGACGCTGCTCGATCCGGTCCAGACGCTGGTAGACAGGAGTCAACTTTTCTTCCAGCTTTTTCTCCAGTACTTCTTCCAGCTTTTTCTCCAGCATCTGCTCAATTGCCTGTAAAAGCTCCATATTGGACATATGTCTCCCCTCCTATTACAATAAGAATTAC
>NZ_QWKI01000164.1 GCF_009911645.1 Pseudoflavonifractor sp. 60 | reverse complement strand
TCCGGAAGCTTTCAGCTCCAGAGCCTGGCGCATCCGAGTCCGTCCGTAAGTATCGTTGCAGGCATCCTCCGTCACGATCTCCAGCATCGCGTCCGCCAGCGCCTGGTATTTCCACGGGCGCTCCCGGTTGGTCAGATACTGGTAGAAGCCCTGCCGGCTGACTCCCAATACCGAGCAGTAAAACGCGATCTTTCCCTTCTTTTCGCCGTCTTATGTCCTGAACGCGATATACTTCATTCTTTGCTCCTTACTGACTTCCGACGGCTGGCGGCGAAAAAAGCGCTGGCTTCCTCCAAAAATTCATTCTCCTCTTTCAATCGCCGGTTGGCCTTTTCCAGCTCCTTGACCTGCCTGCGCAGCATCGTGATCTCCTCT
>NZ_QWKI01000163.1 GCF_009911645.1 Pseudoflavonifractor sp. 60 | reverse complement strand
CTCCGGGCCATTGCCTTTTCCGCCTCCTTCTTCTTCTCTTTTTTCTACTCCCTTGAGGAAAAGGTGTCAACTTTTTTATACCACATCAGTTTCCAGCATGAGGTCTACAATCTCATTCAGCCTGTCCCCGTCAAACTTCATATCCTGCATGAGAATGTCGTAGTCGATATTTTCCTTGATGATCTCCCGGTAAATCTCAAAGGCGGTCTGTGCTTCCGCTTCCTTTCGTTTCCGTTCCGGCGGCGTAGCCGTTTCCTGCTCCAAAGGAGAGGGGTTAGGGGAAAGGATAGGAATGGGTACTTTGTAAATCATGGTTTGTCAATCAACAGAGCCTCTATCCCCCGGAAAGCCAGTGTTTTCAAGGCGTTTGAGGCTTGTCGGCCTGCCCGTTTCCCTTGATTTTTCCCTTATGAGAAAATTTAAGGGAAAACTTCGTCAGCCGCTGCTCACTACCTTGTCCAGAAGCCTTGCGCTGGAACGCTTTGCCTCTCTGGTGGTGTGGGCGTAGATGTTCATGGTCGTGTTGACATCCGAGTGTCCCAACAGCTCCTGCACATCCTTGGGGGCCGCGCCGTAGGAGAGAAGATTGCTGGTGAAGGTGTGTCTCAGCATGTGGAAGTGGAAGTCCTCCAGGCCGGGGACCTTCTCCTTTGCCCTCCGGCACATGAGGCTGACGGTGCTGGGGGATTCAATGGCCCCGTCAGGCCGGAGGCACACGAAGGACAGGCATTTATCCGCCTCCAGCGTGGCCTCCGTTCTGGACAGCATGTAGACCTCGTAATAGGTACGGTTCTTTTCCTTGACCTCTTTGCAGTAGTTTAGCCGGTAGAGCGCCCCATATTTC
>NZ_QWKI01000162.1 GCF_009911645.1 Pseudoflavonifractor sp. 60 | reverse complement strand
GCCAGAGCGTTGCAGAAGTCCACGGTTCGGATTTTCTTTCGCTTGGTGGCCCCGACCTCCAGCTTGTGCCTCGTCCCATTGTAGCGCATACTGCGGCGGACCGTCAGGCACTGTTCTTTCAAGTCAATGTCCTGCCACGTCAGCGCACAGACTTCGCCAATACGAAGCCCAGTGTAGTAGGCGATCTGGATGGGGAGAAGCGCGGGGTTGTTCTT
>NZ_QWKI01000161.1 GCF_009911645.1 Pseudoflavonifractor sp. 60 | reverse complement strand
GCGCCCTCCTGGTCAGCCCCGCTCTCAAACAGGTCGTAGTCGTCGCCCTTGGACCGGCGGACCACATACTGCATGGGATTGAAGGTAATCAGGCGTTTGGGAAAGACCGCAAAGCGGAAGGAATTTTGAAGGACGGCAGAGTACAGGCGGATATACCCAACACTCAGCGCCTTTGCCGGTATCCCTTCAGGATTCGTGCCGCCGAAACTCAACAGATCCATGTAGGCTTGCAGATGGTCGGCGGTGACGGTTTTCAGCTTGCGCTTGCCGATAGGATGCTGCTTGATCCGGCTGACGGTGGACTGATAGGCCATGACCGTTCCGTTGCTCAGAGAACCGGGCTTTAAGTCCTCATCCACCCACATGTCCAGCATATCGCCCAGGGTGATGTTTTTGGCCTCCGCGAGAAACAGCTTGGTCTCGTAGTCCTCCATCGCCTTGCGGAGCAAGGACTCCGTTTCGCTCTTGCTCTCCGTTCCGGGAAACTCCTTCTGGATGCGGTTGCCGCTTGCGTCCTCGACGTAAAAGCGGTAATACCACTTCTTCCCCTTTTTTCTAACAGAACCTTTTGCCATAGCTGTACTCCTTTCGATGGCGGCAAAGGTCGCTGTCGTGATGTGATGGTCACATTATAACAGAGAGCCGCAGCCGTTGCAAACATGCCGTCCGTGTTTTCAAATCAAGTCACTTGCTGCACCTGGGCGCAGTCGAGAAGGTCACACCCCTGGTTGATCTCCATAAAGGCGCTGATAACATCGACGCGGATGATGGTCTTGCGCCCGATCCGCAGGACGGGGATTTTTCCCCAGGAGACCAGCTTCCGCAAGGTATTCCGGCCAATGCCGGTGCAATCAGCGGACTCGTCTATCGTCATGCCGAGTTTTCCAGCCCCAAAAGGCTGCACAGCCTGGGCGCACCCGCTGTTCGGCAGTTGAATGATCGCATTACGCATAGTCCTGTATCCTCCTTTGAAACAGGACAGCCGCGCCGGAAAGTGCTGTGTCCGCATAACATAGAGCGGGCGGTATTCCGGCGCGGCTGATTCGGTTTTAGCTGCTGTCAAACTCGCCGCATTTGCCACGCGCCCCCGGCGAGGGGGGATATTGCAGGCCGCTGTTGGCACAGCTGTCATAACTCCGCAGCGTCGTCACGCCGTCACAAGCTCCATATCGCTCACTTTTGCCCAATGGCAAAAGCTTACTCATTTCGCTGCTCCGGCTTTTCCCAGCGAATCTCCGATTCGCCGGGAGCCCTTGTGTCGTGCGCCGCAGGGTTCCGTCTCAAGTCTGTGGACGGGCGTGAGCAAGTATCATTATCCGCCATGCTGTCATCGCGTCCCGGCCTGCCAGGGCCGGTTGAAAGAGTGCGTAAATCGCTCGGCCAGCTTGTCCGTTCACCTCCTGAAGCTGGCGTCTTGGCGGCGCACCTTTTACCGCTGTTCACATGGGTTTTGTGCCTGCCATACCGTGTATTCAGTTTTTAAGGTTCGTGAAAGTGATGGGGGAAAACGCACCTTTCACCTATCACAAAAAAGAGGGGTGTTTGTTACCTATTTTCGCCCCCTTCCGGAAAAAAAGCAGAAATATTTTTCAGTGCGGCGCTGATGGACCTGGATGCACTTGCTTTTGAGATGCCTTCCGCCTTGGCAATAGCGGTCACGTTCATTTTCCGGGCATAGAGCATCCGGAGACGGCGGTACTGCGTTCCGGTCAGGCAGCTCTTGATCTGCTCAATCAAGGAGGCGGTTCTCCGGGCCTGTTCCGCGCTGGCCTCGGCAGCGTCCAGCGCGGCCAGAATGTCCGCCTCGATGGAAGGGACCGCCCCCAGCTTGTCCACGCGGGGGTCCAGCGGGAGGCCGTAGTCGTAGAAGCCGCGCCCGTCCTTCTCGGTGTCATAGTAGTCACCGTCGGACCAGACCTTCCAGCGGAGAAACTCCTCCTCGCTGGCAAAGTCCTCACGGGTCAGCCGGATATGTACGCCGGTGACGCTCCTGCATACGATGGCATCCCGGTCAAGTTTGTTCAAAGCAAAGTCGCTCTTGGCATCAAACATAAATTCCTCCATTTCGTTTGTAGGGGTTTGTGCATCGGCAATCGAGCTGGAGGTCAGGCGGGGAGCGACACCCACAGGGATTTACTTTCTTCCCGAAGATTCGACAAAGCAGAAGGCCGGGTACTTCCGTTGAGTACCCGGCCTTCTGCCGTGTGTCAGAATGATAGTTCTTGCTTATATGTCGATACAGTTCCGACTGATAGGCGGAGTGGGACGTACCAGCTGCAAGGATTTTTTTAACAAATCACCTATCAGGAGCAGTCGAAACAGCCCCGTCATACAAAGCAAAAGCACCATAGCCATCTCCTAAAGCGGCGGCTATGGTGTTTGAGCGCACGAAAGCGTTCCGCAAAGCTGCCGTTTTTTTGACAGCCTCCCGGAAGCGTATTTCTTGAAAAGTTTGGCTGAAACCGGAATTATATTGCATGATAGTCGGAATTGTGCAGGGATTCAAATTGCACTATCTGAACTATACAATACAGTTGAGGTGAAGAATTATGCCGAATGAGGTTTTGGTAAGGGGTGGAGCGCGGTTAAGGGAGCTCCGGAAAGAACGGGGCTAGGGCCAGCAGAAAGAAAATCACACCTCGCAAGGCATAGGCGATCATCAACCTTCTGCCGCGTTTTTTCGCCTTGCTCCAACGAATGCTTGGCGCTCCCGTACTGTCACAGCTCAAAAAATACCTTCTCCATGTCTGATTTTAGAATCATGGTAATTTTCTTGCCGTCATACTCAACAGACAGGGCTGGCTCATTTGAAATCTTCAGACTGCCAATGCCATCCCTGCCGCATAGATAAACACAGTCGGAATCCCTGCGATTGATGAAATACAGCCCTTGATCGGTCAAACAAAAGTCAGAGGCAACCATATTCCGAAACGGCCTGGCCTTGTGGGTCTTAGTATCATACGCCGTCAGCAAAGAATTTTCGTTGATGTAAAAGATCGTCCGCCCATCAAACGCTATATTCCCCCTGGTGGGAATGTCCAGCATTTTCGTGAGCTGGATTGTTCTGCCTACTTCCGTAATCCCATCATTCGTAATGAAAAAGAGGCTGTCATCGTTCAAGAAAAAACCATAGCAGTATTGCAGAAACATCCAGGTATCCCCCACGGTATAATCAATTCCCAGCAGAGATCGCCCGCTGTCCGTTATTTTCTCAAAAACAACTTGTTCCTCAAAGGTTTCCGTATTGAGCTGGACGATGGACACCTGGGTAACTGTGCTGTTATAGCTGCCGACCCGATCCACATACTGTTCTGTGCGGGAGGTCATATAATAAATATACGGGGCGTCCATATAAACGGCCTTGATGGATTCCCCGTCCGAAAAGGCCCCAAACAGCGGAGAGAGGGCCAAATCCGTCAAAGCGCCGGTTGCCCGGTTCTCCAGAGAGTATGTCCTCGTCTGGTCATCAAAGATTACACTGTAAGTTTCCGATGCGCTTTGCGAGGATGAATTGTATATTCCGTTTGTGGACGTTCCATAAGAACAGCCGGATAGCGAAATCAGAAGCAGCAGGCTCAATGCGGCAGCTCTGCAGCCTTTGACGGGTTTTCTTTCAGACTGCCAGCAGTTTGTGTTTTGCCGCAGCACCCACCATATCATGAGGGCGCAGCACACAGCGGACAGGCCGAGCAGGGCCAGCAGCTCCTGGGGGGAACGCTCCGAAAAAATCACGATGGGTTCACCTGTCAGTGAATCCTCCACAGAGGAAGCCCCCTCCAGAAAGCCGGTTGCCAGCAGGAACGGCAGGGGCAGCGGCAAGCGGTAGCAGATCTGTCTGGACAGGCCGATATACGGAATCAAGGTGGATGCCACTCCGCTCACCACTGTTAAGGCATATTTCTTCACCAAAACGGAGAGAAAGAGCAGCAGAGCGGCGAGGTACACCGAGCCAAAGCAGCGCAGGACGGTTAAAATCAGAAACGCAGCCAGCAGGGAGATGTTTTTTGTACTGCCCCCGAAACTGGCAATACTCTGAACAGGGTACTCCCCATTGGGCAGGCCATATTTTATTCCGAAGAAAGCAAAGCGAATCAGGGCCACCCCTCCACAGAGAGCGAACACGGCGCAGAGGGTCATCACGACTTTGCATCCGGCACTCTTACGGCTCTGCGGTGCAGTCCGCAAAAGCGCGTCCATCTGACAGCTATATTCCGAACAAAAAACTGTGGTCGCCAAAATTAGAACGGCAAGGAACAGCGGGAAGTCCAGCGTTTGGGAGGAAAACAGCCCCGCCCAGCCGTTGGTGTTCAGAAAGCAACGATTGCCGGTGTTCTCGCAGATATATAAATATTGTTGATACGCAGCTTCAAAGCCATGCTCATGAGCCAATACAGTGTTAATCTCCGCAATCTGACGCTCATACTGTTCCGCCGTGATCTGATTGCTGTAATAGCTTTCCTGCAACCGGGTTCGAGTGTTGCGGGCTTCCGTGATGGCCTGGGCCTCTTGTTCCAGCCAAGCGGCCTTTTCCTCTGTGTACGCCCCGTCCAGCCGTTCAAGATACCACTCGTATTCCTCGCGATATTCTTCCATCGCGCTGTTCTGCGGCCTGTCGGTTGCAGCCAGCCAAACCGTACTGACCAGGAGCGCAGCCAGGATATATAACAGGCCCCGCTGCATGACCATCAGTTTTTTCCATTCATAAGAGAAAACACTCATTTTGCCCTCCCAACACAGCGGTGGCAGTTTTCCGCTGACAGAAAATAGATTGCGGTAACAAGCACAAAGCCCGCTGTCAAAGAAATCCAACCTGCGGCCTGCCAAGTTAGGACGGGGAAACCACCCAGGTTTACAAACTCCGTTTTCCCCAGGAGAACGCGGTTGGTCAGCAGAGAATAAGGGTTCAGCACTTTTGTCCAGAAGAAATTGGAGTAGGCGCAGGCAGCTCCGCTGACGATCAGCACTATACAGAGGGCAAAATTGAGGACAAACGGGAGCAGGGCATTTTTCCAGAACATCGAAACCAACAGCCAGAGCATCCCGATCACCCATGTACCGGCGCATTTGAGTGCCGCAGACAGGAGGACATACTGAAAAATGCTGAGATTAACGGAGACTTCCGCAAAGTTCGGAATCGCGAACACCGGCAGGGTCAGCCCTTCCAAGGTCTGAAAGGAGGCCGCAAAGCCAATCAGGTCAAGGAAAGAAAACCACAGCGAGGTCAAAAGCAGAAACAGGGTGGCCGCGAGGATTTTCGCCAGGGCTGTTTTTCTGCCGCCGTTAGGACTTACCAGTAACAGCATATCCATCTGCGTTTCCCGCTCGCTCACAAAGGTTCCGATGATCCCATAGAGACAGAGCAGGAGGGTCAGGACAATGGAAAAATCATAGTTCAGATAGTAATTGCACATTTCCCGATAGGCAAAGGCGGGAATGGCGCGGCCAGCGTAAAGGTTATAAATCGCGCCGCTCTCCCTCTGCTGATAGACCGCTCCCTGTTCCCCATAGAGCGCGGCGCTTTGCCGCGCTCTGTTTGCCACTTGCTCCGACCGGTCGCTGTACTCATAGGAATACTGCATAGGCTGCACAAAATACTTGTCCAGCAGGTTCCTGTCGCTATACAGGTTCCCGGTCATCGTATTGGGGTCATCGGTGGCGGTGCTTGCGGTCATATCTGACGTGGCCTCCACAAGAGGCTGATAAGCCGCAAGCAAGCGTTCGATCTTCTCCGGGGTGATCTCGCCCCGGTATTCCTCATAGAGCTGCCAATGGAGCGTGTGCCAGCTCCGCTCTCCGTTCCCGTCTGTCAGATAGGAGTAGGATTTGTATTCGCCATAGATTTTGAACAGGTTGGCGAGGCTGAACACCACAAAGAGCGCCAGGATGGAAAATTTGCAGAACTGCTTGATAAACTCATACCGTATCAGACGTATCATGGCGCTCCCCCCTGCAATAGTACAAGAACACATCCTCCAGGTTGGGCTGGACAGGCTGTGCGGTCTTGATCGGGCATCCATCCTCAACAATGCGGAGGGTAAACCGTCCGTCCTCCTGCTTCATGTTGCTGACACAGCACATATCGGTCAGCAGCGCGGCATCCTCGGCCCCAGCAGTTACATTCCACACTTTGCCCTCAATGTTCTGCTCCAGCGCGGCGGGCGTCCCCTGCATGAGAAGCGTCCCCTGTTTCAGCAACAGGATTTCCCGCGCGATGCACTCAACATCAGAAACAATGTGGGTTGCCAGCAGGATCGTCCGGCCCTGGGCAAATCGGGAGATCAGGTTCCGAAACCGTATCCGTTCGCTGGGGTCAAGACCGGCGGTAGGTTCGTCCAGGATCAGAATTTTGGGGTCGGACAGCATGGCCTGCACAATGCCGACGCGCTGACGCATACCGCCGGAGAGTGCGCCGATTTTCTTGTCCTGTGCGTCCGTCAGGTTCACCGTGGCAAGCAGCTCCGAAACCCGGTCTTGCGCTTCATGGGTGGGAATGTCTTTCAGCGCACACATATAGAGCAGAAAATCTTTGACAGTAAAATCCCGATAAAAGATAGGATACTGCGGCATATAGCCGATTTGGGATAGGAACGCTTTGCCCAGCGTTCTCACGTCCTGACCGTCCACCCGGATTGTGCCGCTGTCGCCGGGTAAAATGCCCACAAAGGTATTGATAAGCGTTGTTTTTCCAGCCCCGTTTTCACCCAGCAGGCCGTACACACCCTCGTTCAATGCGGCGGTAAAATTTTTCAGCGCATACTTGTTCTTATATCGCTTTGATACACCGCTAAATGTAATCTCCATGTTAATCACCGAACTTAAAAGTAGATACCAGTGTATTGACCTCGCTGATACTGCTGCCGAGAAGCACTACAGCGGTTTTTGCATTGTCCAAAAGGTAAACCTTGGGGATGCGGTTGAAATATGTGCTATTGGAGTTTTGAATGACCTTGGTGGCAATCAGCTTGCCGGAGGCCACATCATAGATACGAATCGTCAGGCTCTTGCCTAAAACGGCGGTGGCGGCATAGTTCCCCTGTTCCGAGCTATATACACCGTTGCGGCCCTCACCCTTGGTCGCAAAGGAAAGCGTATTTTTGTCGCCGGTTTTCCTGTCCAGCCAGAGCAAAGTGCCATTGTTCTTGGTAAAGATCTGCGGGAAGAACAGGCGATTCGTTCTGCCCTGCATTTCCTCAATGCTGTAGGTGGCCGACTTGGTGATTTTCAGATCGCTGCCATCCAGGGCAAGACTTCCATAGATTGAAAAGCTGCTCTCGCCTTTTTTTGCAGGGATAGACAAGCCTCCGCCATAGAACATGATCTGACTGTTATCCTGGGAAAACGCAACGCCATCCAGAACGGAAATTTGAATCTTGGATGTACCGACCTTTTTCGTCAAATCAAGCAGAGTGGTGAGCTTTTCTTTTTCCAGATCATACAGATACAGTCCGTTCATGGCGGTAATCGCCAGCTTCTTGCCATCGGCGGAGGCCGCAACGCCGGTTTCGCTGATGACAAAATCTTCCAGCAAGATTTCATTGACCGCAATTTTCTTGGTCAGCGCAAGGGCGCTGTCATAGACATATACCATCATGCCGCTGTTGCCCATGCCGGACAGAACGTAGCCCCCATCAATGGACTGCGCCTCAAAGTACCGCAGGGGCGTTTCCGTGGTGGCCAGCACCGAGGCGGTTGTGGTATCGTAAAGGTACAGCTTGTCCGCTGCCACGAAAAGTTTTCCATCCCCGGCGTAGGCGCAGTCCTTGATTTTCCCATCAAACAGAGCGGAATTGAACACGCACATCACGGGTTTTGTTGTTGTCTCCTCCAGGGCTTCGGCCCTGCCGCAGATTGGCAATGTCAGGGTAAGAAGCGCAGCGATCATAAAGCAAAAAAACTTTTTCATGTTTTAAGTTCTCCTTATAGAAAAATTGAATGATACGGAAAAGAACGGGAACTCCGCATTATTCCCCAAAGGAAAATGTTGATACCAGAGTATCAAGTTCGCTGATACTGCCGCCGAGAACAACCACGGCGGTCTTGGCCCCATCTAAAAGATAAATCCTGGGGATACGGTTGAAATATGTGGGGTCGGAGTTCTCAATCACCTCGGTGGCGACCAGTTCGCCGGAGGCCACATCGTAGACACGAACCGTCAGGCTGCCATCTAAAACGGCGGTCGCAACATAGTCTCCATGCTCCGAGCTGTATACGCCGTCTTTACCCTCACCGTTAGTAGAAAAGGAAAGCGTATTGGTGCTGCCTGTTGCCCGATCAATCCAAAACAGCGTTCCATCGGCCTGAGTAAAGGTTTGCGGGAAAAACAGCCGGCTGGCGCTGCTCTGTATTTCTTCCATGTCATAAGCAGACGGTTTTGTGAGCTTCAGACCGCTGCCATCCACGGCGATGCTCCCGTAGATGGAAAAGCTGTCCTCGCCATTGACAGCCGGAATCGAATTGCCGCTGCCATAGAACACGATCTGGCTGTTATCCTGAGCAAACGCGGCGCCGTTCAACATGGAAATTCCAATGCTGGCTGTCCCGGCATTTTGGGCCACGTTCAGGAGAGTCGTCAGGCTCCCGCTTTCCAGGTCATACAGATACAGCCCGCCCAAGGCGGCGAAGGCCAGCTTTTTTCCGTCTGTGGAGGCCGCTACGCCCCCGGTTTCGCTGACAACAAAATCCCCCTGCAAAAGCTCATCCACCGCGATCTCTTTATTCAGAGAGAGCGAGCTGTCGTAGATGTACGCCGTCATGCCGCTGTCGCCCATGCCGGTCAGGACGTAGCCCCCGTCAATGGCCTGCGCTTCAAAGTCGCGCAAGGGCGCTTCTGCGGTAGCCAGCACCGTGGCAGCGCCGGTATCGTAGAGGTACAGCTTGTCCGCCAGTACGAGAAGCGTTCCATTCCCGGCATAGGCGCAGCTCTGGAGCTTGCCGCCAAACAGGGCGGGGTCGAAGGTGCAGGAAGAAGGGGACTGTCCCTGCTGACTGCCTACGTCTGGAACAGAAACCACGGGTGGATTGGAGGGATTGCTTCCCGAAACCGCCGGAGCCGGGGAATCCGCCTTGCCGCAGGCGGACAAGGCCAGGGTAAAAAGCAGCGACAATGTGATGCAGAGTGTCTTTTTCATGTTCCGTTCTCCTTATACAATAAAATAGAATTGGTCTTAAAGAATGGAGCGGAGGTTCCGTTCTGGGGGACAGCGACACAATAGAAGGTGTTAAATTCCCCCAGCTTATCCGGGTCGATCACGGCCTCAATTTCCATGACGCCTCCCTTGTTCAGTGTGATGGAACAGGAAGTGCTTTCGCCAATTTTCACCGGCTGGTGATCCAGGAAAAAAGCGATGCTGTAACTTGTTCCGGCTGTGCCGCACATGGTATATTGCAGCGTAACGGGAGCGGAGACACGCAGATTGTCATAGGTAATGCCGCCGTCAAGGGAGAATGTATAATAGATCCCGCTGTCCAGCGCGTCCATGCTCACACCGCCCCAGCCGTGTTGGGGAAGTTCGCTTTCCACATACTGCGCTGTAACTTTTTCCTCCCGCACATCACTCTGCACGAAGATTTCCCGAATAGGCGGAAGGTCTGAATGGGCGGCGGGGGCGTCTACGTTGAACTTCAATTCAACATAGGAATCCAGCGTCTTATGATACCAACCATAGCTGGATGTGGATTCCATATCCGGCTGGAAGTCCGGGTTTGTGATGCTCACCACGGTCAGTGCCAGCGTATCGCCGGCACTGCCGGTCACAGGCTCAAAGAGGAAAGAAAAGCTCTGGTCCTCCCCTGCGGGAAAGCTGTGGCAATACTCATACTCCGCTGTGGGTTCGTTCACCTTATAGGGCTGGGGCTGGCCGTCTAAGAACAGAAGAAATCCAACGGTATCCATCTTGCCGGTGAGGGAAAACTGATACTCCAGCCGAAACTCGCCGCCGTCATAGGGGAATGGCAGACGCTCCCCACTCTCAGAAAAATCAGGTGAAGCAGCCGCATGAGTGAGCATCCCCAAGAATCCGGCATCCTCCTCCGCGGCATCAAACGGGTTTGCGGCGACGGCCTGTGACGGCGGGGGCGTACTGTCTGGAATGGCGTAGTTCCCGCAGGCGGCGAGGGATAAAAGTGCGCCGCATATCAAGAGAATGGCAATCAATCGTTTTCGCATAAATGACCTCCTTTGCTTTGATAGACTAAGCATAATGGGCAAAGGTCAAAATTCGGTCAAGAACGGCAAAATGCCGCCCAAATTTTTTGGACGGCATTTCGTTGTAAACGCCTATCAAATTTCCCCATCGTCAAAACGGCTGAATGGGCAGTTCCCTATTATTGATAACCGCCCGATAAATGAGAAATTTTCTATTAAGAATTTATTTTATGCCTTCTTCCTTGATCTTATAGATTCTAAATGCGCAATCCTTTTCCAAACGAATATTTGCCCAATTTTTCCCAATCTGTCTCACAAAATAATTTTCGTCCTCTGGAAATATCTGTTTTGTCATAAATCTTAACAGATCCAGCGCTTTGTCAGATTCTTTCAATACAATTTCAAGTGTACTCCATCCATCTATTACAGGTGAATATATTTCATGAATCATATCACAAAACAAATCGTTTCCGCTAATTGGTATTTTTCTTATGAAGTCCCCCTTCCTATCTCCAATCAGCATACTCTTTAACTGGGCATATTGTTTGCTGTCAAGCATCACTTCATATATTTCCATTTTCTCCTCCTGTTATTAAGGCTGTGCCGTACAATATTTCTTGCAATTTAATGGAGACTTTCACGCAGGCCCCATGTGGTGACTTATTTGACAGTTCTATGGTTCCCCCATGTTTCTGGCACAGCACCCGGCTCACCGCAAGCCCCAGGCCCAAGTGCTTGCCGGAGGTATCTTCGGAGTAGAACAAGGCGGTTTTCTTTTGCATCAGCTTGTCCGAAAAACCCGGCCCATCGTCTGTCACGGTGGCCGACAGTGTTCCGTGTTCCAGATAAAAGGCAAGCTCAATTTGACGTTCCGCAAAACGCAAAGCATTGAAGATCAGGTTTTCCAGAACGCGGTATAACAACTCCCCATCAAGGACGGCCCTGCCTGCTGGCACATGGAAATCACAAGCAAAGCGTACTTCGGTGTTCTGAAACAGAATGGATAATGAGTCCGCCATGTGCTGCAAAAAATCAGGAAGCTCCACTTCTCTGCGGTGGACTTCTGTTTCTTCAATCGCGCCCAGGTCGCGCATGGTATCTGTGTAGCGGCCCATGCGCTCCGCGGTAATGCCGAGATTGGAGAGCGCCTTTTCCAGTTTTTCCTCCGTCAAGGTTCCGCCCCGGCTGTTCTCCTGCAAATATTCCACATAGCCGGTCATGATGGCGATGGGGTTACGCAGATCGTGGGCCACGGACGCCTGCAATGCGCGGCGTTCCTCCAGCATACTCCACATTTGACGGTTATTCTCATATAGGGTCTGCCGCATTTTTTCAAAGGCGGTACAGAGCTGGCCCAACTCATCCCGCCTGTCAAAGTTGATCTGGAAATTCAAATCCTGGTCTTGAATATGCGTGGTGGCATCCATCAAGACAGTGATTGGCGGCTCCAGTATCTTGTGATAAAACCACCACGCGCACAGAGTAGTTCCAATCACAGCAAACATGAGCGGCAGCAGCACCATACAAATCTGTGAAGAGCGGTAGGCCGTTTTTGCTTTGGAGGAAAGCATAGAGTAGCTGGATTCAATGCGCTCTATCCTGTAACTCGTCTGCTCCTGTGCCTCATTGTGTTCTTGACCGTCCGCTACCAGTTGTCCGAATGGCTCTGGCGGGCCATTAAGGACATACCTCAGCTTTGCCTCCGTGACCGTACCATCCGGGGCGGTCGTCTGCTGTGTCAGCCAGACCTCATTGGAATCGGGGAGAATATGCTTTTGGAGGCGGTAGCAAATGAAGATTGCAAGGGCGCTGCACAGGAACACGATCAGCATCGTGATTGCCACAGCCTTTATAAAGGAGTTTTTCAGTGATTGCCTTGTTACTTTTTCCATCGGTAGCCCATCCCCCAAACTGTTTCGATATACTCACTCCCGCTGGCCTGCATGAGCTTTGCGCGGATTTTGCGGATATGCTCTTTAATTACGCTGCTGTCGCCCTCCGCGTCATATCCCCATACCGCTTCATAGATACGTTCTTTGTCAAAAACCTGATTTGGATTAGATGAGAGAAACTCAATGATGTCAAATTCCCTCTTTGAAAAGGAAAGCTCCTGTTCATTCCAAAATGCTTTTCTGTCAGAGAGGTTGATAATCAGCCCTTGGGAGGTCACAACTTCTGGTGGGTACTTATTCCGCTCGTCCCGGCGCAGATGCGCTTCAATACGGGCGATCAATTCCTGTAAGCTAAATGGCTTCGTAATGTAGTCGTCCCCTCCGGCCCGTAAGCCGTTGACCTTATCCTGCTCTGTAATCCGCGCCGTCAGGAACAAGATGGGGCAGACGATATGATTCCGAATAACCTTGCACAGCTCCAGCCCGTCCATCCCCGGCATATTGATGTCCAGAAGGATGAGATTCGGCTTTGTATTCAGCTTTGCCAGGGCTTCATCGCTGCTGTTGGCAACGAAAACCGTATAGCCGTGATCCTGCAAATGGGTTGAAAGCAATTCGGTCAGGATAGATTCATCATCCACAATCAAAATTCTGTATGCCATGCGAACACCTCCAGTCTTTTTCATCATATAGGGAGAAAGTCAAAATTTGGTCAAGAATAAAACTCAATGGAATATTCCCAATTATACACTGTGGAGCGGCAAGTATCAATTATGCAAATGAGGCTCTTTAGAGTAAAATAAACTGAAGGGTTATTCTGAGGAAAACGGGGAGCGGAGAAACGGGCAAGCAGGGCATCGTGGGACCCACGATGCAAAATTGGACCTCCCGCCGTGGGCGGGAGGTCTAATCTGCTTGTTGGTGGCAGCGCCCCCAAACCCCTTTGAACAGCCCCGTGCCGGGGCTGGCTGCGCGTTCCTGCGGAACGCGTTTTTGTCGGGCCTGCGGCTCTCTGGAACGGTGGAAAAATCAGCGTTCCTCCTCCCGGCGGATCTGCGCGGATGTGCAAAGACATAATGCGGGTGGTGGCCATATGAATCCCTCTCCGTCATTCTAACTTCACCAGAGTGGTCAAAATCTTCTGTGCCGCATCCCACAGCCCGTCATAGCTCTGCCGCAGTTCCTCCAGCCATGATATATCAGCTTCTTTCTATGGGCTGTAACGGTTTAGGACCGCATTTTTGAGGGTTCGGGGAAAAAGATACGGGCGCTCCCGGACCAGGGCCGGAAACGCCCGGAAACAGTGGGGTTTTCGGGGGGGCCTAAAGCGTTACAGTTACCCCCTGTGACGGCGCACCCGGTCACGGGTCTTTCGCCTGCGCTCCTTTTGAGCGCAGGGGCCGCAGTACACGGCCCGATTGCCTTTGGCGAGGAAGCGCCCGCTGCAGATGGCACACCGTTTCCAGCTGTGGATGCCGCCCAGGACTTCCGCGCACAGCTCCCGGTCAGCGGGAAGGACGGCGGCGCGGAAGTATTTGCAGATCAGCGTGGGGGGAAATGAGTTGAGGACAGGGGCAGGGGTCA
>NZ_QWKI01000160.1 GCF_009911645.1 Pseudoflavonifractor sp. 60 | reverse complement strand
TCGTCCAGCGGCAGGCAGTTTCCTCCGTCATAGTTGGCGCACAGGCGGCGGATGAGCTTTCTGGCCCGCCGGAATTGGCTGTCGTTCATGCGGTGCAGCTCACTCATGACGGCAGTACCGGGCGGTGGTCTCGGTGTTTTCGTACTCGTTGCCGCTCCAGGCGGCGGTGATGTAAGCAAGGGGTCGCTTCATGGAAAGCTCCTTTCTCCTGTGCGGCTATCTGCCGCCGTAGAGGTCGTGGTTGACCAGCATCGTGTAGTGGTTGTCCGTGGTGGCAGGTGCGTTGAACAGCGCCGCCAGCAAATAGGCCCTGGTGTTCCAGACGCAGGTGGTGTTCTCCCGGATACCGTCCAGGACCTTCTCGATGTGGCTGCTGTTGATAACCTCAAACCGCTGTTGAACAAAGGCGGTAGGATACTCCGCATCCCGCCCGATCTTCATGGTGGGTGCTCTGCTCAGAGCAACCTCCAGCATGATCTCCACCAGCTCATTGAGCTGTTCCCGGTTGGCACTGTCGGCAATCAGGCCGTATTCAATCTGCTCCCGAATCTCATCTCGCTTCTCATACACTTCCGTCATTCCTTCCGCCGCAGGCGCGGACACAGGCCCCGGAGGGGGCTGGGGACAGAATGAATGAGTATTTGCTTGATGAGTATTTTGTTTTTTACGGGGATTTGTTTTCTTAGTATTTAATTGCGCCGGGTTTTCCGTATCCGGCACATCCGTATCCGGGGAAACCGCGTCCGGCTTTACCGTATCCGGGAAACCCGTACACGGTGAAGCCGTATCCGGTGAACCCGTGTGCGGTGAGGGCGCATCCGGGCTGGAGGGGTCCGGGGGCGGCGTTTGTGGCTTCTCATAGATGGTGTACTCCACGCTGCCCACGCGCCCATGCTCTCCCCGCAGCTGGCGGCGCACCACATAGCTCGCCCGCTCCAGCTCCTTCAAGGTGTTCCCGATGGCCTCCACGCCCTCCTTGCAGATGGCGGCGAGGCCACGGGTGGAATAATTCCAGTCGTCCGGGAGGGACAGCATGATTGCCAGCAGCCCCTTTGCTTTCAGAGACAGGCCGAGGTCCTTCAAGTGATGGTTCGACATCACTGTGTAATCCCGCGTCCGTTCTACACGATAAACGGCCATTCTTTACTCACTTCCTCAGTAGATTTTGACTTATGCGCTGTCCGCCGCATCCTCGCGGGCAAAGCGTTCCTCTCCAGGACACGAAAAAACCGGGCAGAGAGATTCCCTGTCCGGCGTACCTGTCCCGTATTTGATTAGCGTTCCTGACTGCGCTGGCGCTTCTTCTGCCACGCCTCCAACAGTTTGATGATGGTTTCCTCCATCTTCCGGGGCGTGTAGGAGCGGGGGAAGTATTTGCGGAGGGTATCGCCAGTCAGCACGATTTTGTCAACCTCCGGCTTCTTCTCCGCCGACATGATGGAGAGCATGGTGTCCTCGTTCAGCTCCCCGGACTGGCTTAACTTCTTCATGCGCTGGGCCTGGGAGACGGAGGGGGTGGCCTGTTCGCTTTCGATGGTCTCCACCAAAAGCGCCTGTTCCTCCGGCTTCAAGGCGGCGATCTGATAGGCCGGGGTCACAGCGATTTTCTTATCATCCACCATCTGCTGAAGCTCCGGGACCAGCTGGGTCAGGGAAATGTAATTGCGGACGGTATCGCCGCTCATACCCATCGCCGCGCCGATTTCATCATCGCTTCTTAACTTCGCCGAATTATTCGGCGAAGTTAAATCCGTCCTTGCTCCGCGCCGCTTGATGGCTTCCAGCTTCATCTTGTACGCCTGCGCCCTCTCGCTGGGCAGGATGCTCTCCCGCTGGATATTGCTGTCCACCATCAGGATGGTGGCGGTGTCATCGTCCAGATTACGGACCAGGGCGGGCAGAGCGGTCAGGCCAGCCAGCTCACAGGCACGTTTACGGCGGTGGCCTGCCACGATCTCATAGCAGCCCTTCTCGCGGGGCCGGACAATGGCCGGGGTCAGCACACCATACTCTTTCACGCTCTCCGTGGTCTCTTTCATGGCTTCATCATCCCTCACTTTGAACGGGTGGTTGGGAAACGGGTGCAGCTCCGTCAGGGGGATGGGGACAACCATCTCGCCCTGGGGCGGGTGTGTGGGGGCGGGGGCCTCCCTCACCTTGGGCGGTCTGCCCCGCCGCTTGGGAGGGGATGTGTTGGGGCTGTTCAAAATATCTCACCTCCAGAGAATG